>JBCCOI010000030.1:0-27651 GCA_039025515.1 Planctomycetota bacterium | reverse complement strand
TTTGACCATCGAACGTGACCTTTCGCTGACACCCGGGAAAGCTTACGACAAATTCGTCACAGAATTCTCGAGTTGGTATGACGCAAGGCACTCGTACTCCATGAAGGCGGAGAATCTGACGCTCGACCTCGAGAAACACTGTATGCTCGAAAAACTGCCGGATGGTGGTTTCGTCCGGCACATGGAGATCGTGTTTCATCAGCCCGGCAAGCTGATTCGTCTGACCGGTGGGTTGGGGCCTCTTCAAGGAATGGGTGTTCAAGGGGCGATGACGGTTAGTTTTCTTCCGTCCCCCAGCGGTTCAAAAGTGACGCTCGGCTACGTTGTGACCGGGGCGAGCTTTTCGAATCTCGATAAGATCGCCGAGCCGGTTCATCAAGTTCTCAGCGGTCAAATGGATCGGTTTGCGAGTCATTGCGAGAGGTGAAAACGGGGCATTGAAGACTCATCCAGTACGAGATATTTGTCTGATGTATTTTTGGCTGTTACGTCTCAAGTGGTTGTCTTTCCCTCGATTCACCATTGTCAGCTATAGCCTCGCGATCACACTTGCGATCGTCGCTGCGATCGTGAATGTTTTTGTCGGGCCGTTAACGCATGCGATGTGGATCTTGCCTCCGTTTTTGCTCGGATTCCTGGTCATCACATTGATTGCGACTCATGCATTCGTACAGGAAACACAGAACCCAATTCCGAATAACTGGATGGTGAGGGCTACTCTGGGCAAGGATGCTATGGACCGTTTCAAGTCTCAATCGTTGGCTTCGGTTGAATTAGGCCGACGATTTGCCTTGCCGATCTTCACGCATATTCTTCCGCTGTTCGGCCTGGCCGTCGCAATAGGCTTGCTGATCGCGTCTGCACGCGGCGAGATCCCACCGGCATGGCTGCTGCTTCTGGTGGAACGCTAGCGTTGCCGAATGGAGCAATCACCTTGGTCACCAATAACAAAGCTACAAATCGATCATCATTGAATCATGGATCTTCTCGATCGCATGTCTTGCATTTTTGTGTGCCCTGCTAACGGCGACGATTGCGCAGATAGCATTCCTGTTGTCTCGTTCGACCAGCCGGCGAGGTGGTAAGTCATGAAACCCGTCATTCCTCCAGAAGCGTAGGCCGTCATCAAGGAGCCTTATGCAGGCGCCGATGCGGCCGTTGTGATTCCATCACCGCACCCGCGTCTGCGGCGTTTCTGGATTCAGCTTGCGGTCTCCCAAACGTAGGCTGCCATCGAGGAGCCTTTAGGCGACGAAAATGCAGCAGTGCACGTGTCGCTTCGGGTGCCGCATTGCGCTCGCAGGGCTCACTGGATGCGGCCTACAAGCTGTTGTCTCGTTCGACCAGCCGGCGAGGCGGTAAGACATGAAACCCGTCATTCATCCAGAAACGTAGGCCGTCATCAAGGAGCCTTATGGCGGCGCCGATTCGGCAGTTGTGATTCCATCACCGCATCGGCGTTCGCGGGGCTCACTGGATATAAGCTACAATCGCTGCGCGCGTCACTTCCTCGATCCCACAAGCTGTACTTGTCGAAGCCGCGGGTGCTTCGCCGAAGATCGGCAGCGTCTACCTCTTACCGTAGAGTAAACGTGGCTCGATTTCTCAATGCTACCCTCTTGCTGCTGTTCGCTTGCTCGCTTGCCGGCTGCTACGGCATGCTCCACGACCAGCTTTCCTACACGGTTGGCCCGGAATACTTCACAAAGTTCAAGTTCCCGCAGTTCCGCGTTGCACACGGTACACCACCGAGGCTCGGAGCCGCTTTGGTGGGCTGGCAAGCGACTTGGTGGATGGGATTGGCGATGGGAGCACTCTTGATTTTTGCGGGAATGTTGACGCGCACCAACCGGCAGTTCGTTGTGGTCGTACTGAAATCCTACCTCGTCGCTCTCGGGACGACGTTGGTTGTTAGCTTGGCTTCATTGGCAATGGCGTTCCTTTTGATTCATGAGGCACCTCGCAATCCGCTCGAAATACAAGGCCGCTTGATCGATGATCCCGTGCGCTTCTACCGAGTGGCGATGATGCACAACTTTAGCTATCTCGGCGGAATGATCGGCACGATCGCCGGTTTATCGATAACGTATCGCTCGATCGTTGCACAGCCGCCCCTGACCCCAGTTGCTTCAAGGTCCGGCTAGAGGCCACTTTGTCCAACATGCCGTATCGCAATCCCTATCAGCCGTTCTCGCCAAGCGATGATGCTCACGGGCGAAGGTCCGAATCTCGCGAATCGGTCTGGACTCGCAATTTAAAGGCACTCTTGGTCGTCGTTGTGCTGTACTCGATGTTCGGCGTTGGCTTGACAGTGTTTGGTCGTGTGTTGCGGGCCGACAGTCTCATTGCCGGTTTGTTGGTACTGAGTTCACTCGGTTCGCTTTGGGCCAACCTACCCCTTGGGACTTTGATTGGCTGGCATCAGGGCGGTCTTCCCATTGTATTGGTCGTATCTTCCATCGCGATCGCCACCTACTCGGTTGCCGCAGTCTTTATTTTTAGATTGTTGGCTGGGATGATGGGTTTGCGTTGACCACTGCTCAATACCGTCTTTCCCAGTCCAGCATGTTTGCTTGCTCCCTGATGCTCGTTCAGCCGGGGAGCATTCAATTACGAGTGACACAGCCACCGGCAGAATTCATGAACAAGTATCGCCGCCAGTTCAGCGAAATTTTGGCGAGCCACACCGATGGTCCGTATGACGTCGAGAATCGTGAGTTTGTGGAGGACATTGCGTCCGCACTTTATGAACGATACGACGATCTACCGCCCATTGCAGATTGGCCGCAAAGCGTTCGCTACTTTTTCGCCTGCTACGACCTCAACTTTCAGGTTGGAAACGGTGGTTGGGCACAAGCCGCATACAATGTGCCAGATCTGTTTTGGATTGCGGCAGAGGCCTTCGATTACTTCAAGCTCCCTGCCGCGTTGGATCTATGCAAGACTGCAATCTCGATGTTGCCTGAGGAGCTAAAGGAGCAATACACCAAAGGGCTTGACGCCACCGAGGACCTTCAAGACGTGTTCGATCACTTCGATGACAGCGTGATGGAGCAACTTGATGAACAAACGCCGGACGATTTCTGGGTAGATGCTCAACTGCAGCGGCTGGTTGAGGAAAATCGAGCTGAGTTCCTCGCTGTTGATTCCATGACTTGATCGACCGAATGACAGCGACGACAGCTCAGAAACCACCCGGTGAGGTAAACTCCGCGTAGTCGCTGAATTCGTCGTGGTGTTCAGGCGCTCGGTTGCTGAAACGCGTGAAATCGCTTTCCCACGTTAGCTGAACTTCGCCAACCGGGCCGTTACGTTGCTTAGCAATGATGATTTCCGCCTGTCCGGCGTACTGAGCTCGGTCCTCTCCACGGTGGTAGTACTCTTCGCGGTGCACAAACATGACGACGTCGGCGTCTTGTTCGATTGCACCCGACTCGCGCAAATGACTGAGTTTCGGCTTGTGGTCTTTGCTATCCTCGGCTTGCCGGTTTAACTGCGAGAGGCAGAGCATCGGCACTTCTAATTCTCTTGCCATACCCTTCAAGCGACGTGCGATCTTTGCGACCTGTTCTTGTCGAGGGTCTCGCGAGTTATCGGGTTCGATGAGCTGCAGGTAGTCGATCACGATTAATCCAAGACCGCCCTGGCGTCGCCGAATTCGCCTCGCTGCAGCGGCAATCTCGCTTACCGTTCGGCTGGGCGAGTCGTCGACAAAAAACGGCGCCGTGCTGATTTCGTTTGCTTTGTTAATCAGTCGTGTTTGATCATCTGAACTGATCGTTCCGTTGCGGAGCCGGTGCCCATTGACTCGTGCAAGCGAACAAAGCATCCGGTCTGCAAGCTCGATGCCAGACATTTCCAAACTGACGAACAGAACGGGCTGTTGTCCAACGATTGCAGCGTGTTCCGCGACGTTCATCGCCAGCGCTGTTTTGCCCATCGACGGCCGCGCGGCCAAAATGATCAACTCGCCGTTGTGCAGCCCGCCGGTCATCGTGTCATAGTCGGTCAAGCCCGTTTCAACGGTTCCCTCGGTTACCTCGCCACGCAGCCGAGCTTCCATCCGGTCCATCGCGGCGTGCAAGACATCGTTCATTGAGTGCAGCGAATTGGATGAACGACCATCCATGATCGAAAAAATCTTTTGCTCCGCCTGGGCGCAAAGCTCTCGCGGATCCGTCGATTGTTCATATGCGTCGCGCAAGACCTCCGTGCTGGCGTTGATCAAATGCCGTAGGACAGCTTTCTGTGACACGATGCCGGCGTAGTAGACCGCGTGTGCGGCGTTGGGCACGGCGCCCGAAAGCTTGGCCAGGTACGGGGCACCGCCAGTTTTCTCAAAGTCTCCGGATGTCTTCAGCCTGGAGACGAGCAGGGTGACATCGATCTTCTCACCGCTGTCATACATCTCGCGAAGATGACCGTAGAGAACACGATTGGCGTCATCGTAAAAGTCTTCGGACCGAAGCGATGCGGTGTCGTCGCAAACTTCCGGGAGAATCAAAATGCTCCCCAGCACTCCCATCTCGGCCTCAAGATCAAACGGAGGCTGGCGTTGAAGGATCTCAGCTGCGGAGGGCTGACGCTTTTTCTTTCGCCCGCCAAAGAATCCATCGTCGGGAGCGCCCGATTGAAAGTCGTCTGCAATCACAAGTCCCGATCCATGGTGAAAGGAATTCGAAAGACGACACGTCTTTCATTACAAGTCTTCGCAATCCGTCTGGAGGATTCAAGTCGGAAACGGAGTCTAGCGAAACTCTCAAACGGAGGTTCTCTCAGCCGACTTTCAGCATCGACTCAATTTGGCGGATCGCGTCGTCCGTGGACAATGCGCCGGGCCCCTTTCCGATTTGCCGTCCACTCTCGCGCCATTGCTTGACCCGTTGGCTGGCCAAGATCGCCGTACTGTGACTGCGACCCCCGTAATGTGTTCCAATTTCGGAAAACGCACTACTGGTTAGCTCACGTGAGAGGTACATCGCGAGCATTCTGGGCTCGGTAATCTTCTTCACCTGAGAGCCAGAGCAAAGCGATTTATTATCGAGTTGGAAGAGACGTTCGACCGCACGTTCGATGGTAGATAGCGTGACGGGCGTGCCGGCTGCCCGCAGCAGATGCCCGCCCTCCCTTCTCAACCGATCCATCGTCGGCATCGCACCGTCCATCCGCTGCAACAGCGAGACCGTATTGGTGATTCCACTGAGTACCCTTCCATCGCCGACGACCGACTCGGCAATTTCGTCGAGCGTTGCTTTCGGCCACGGTGCGGGGCAACGCTCCTCGGCGTAACGCGCCAACAAGGACCGTCGCGTTTCCAAATCGAGAGCCCCGATTTGGCATACCAAACCGGCTGCCATCCGGCCCGCCAGTTCGCTGCCCAGCCCTTTGATCTCTGAGGGTGTCTTCAGCCCAGCGAAAAGCAGCGGTTTTCCTCGTTCTGCCAGAAGCCCTACGGTGTGATGCAATTCTCGGACGGTTGCTTTCTTGTCAGCAAAAAAATGGATGTCATCGATCAATAACGCATCTGCATCACGAAATCGCGCGCGGAATGCCGGTAGCGAATTGGAGTGAAGTGACTTTAAAAAATCGTTTGTGAACTGTTCCGCAGATAGATACACGACGCGACGCATGCGTTGTGTTGACCGCAACTTTTTGGCAACACTCTTGAGCAAGTGCGTTTTTCCGGATCCCGCCGGCCCCCAAATCGCAAGCGGAGAGGCTGTCGTGGGTGACTCGATTGCCATCCTGCACGCCCCACGAGCGAGTTCGTTACACGATCCGGCGATAAACGTCTCCCAAGTCAGTTCACCGGACTGATCCGATTCGGACGCAGTATCCGCAGCGACTGGGCGGTCGCCCACGGAGGAGGCTGAAGTTTCACTGCGTCCCGGCTCCGCTCTGGAGCTGCGACCATCTCGCAGGGCGGCGCCGAGCGATTGCACACCCGCGCGCTTCCCCGAGCTCTTCCTAGCACCCGAACGTTTTCCAGCTTCCGCTTGTCCTTCATTCGTTGGGGCTGCATCGGCCGGGGCCGATGACTGGTCTTTCGAACTTGCAGGTTCCTGGAAAGGGAGATCAGCTTGTTTCGCGGGTGAAGCCGCCTCCACAATGACTTCAGCCGACGTGCCGAGTGCAAAGCAGGCTGCACCCCGCATTTCTCGCATAAAGTTTTTCGAGAGGCGATCGGCGGCAAACTGTGCCATGGCGATCGCTGCGACTCGCGGGCGATCGGCGTCAGAAGGTCGCGATTCAAAGCGAACCTGCGCAAACCACAATCGAAAACGTTCCCGTCCGATCCTTTGCTCTAATGCATCCTTGAATTTCTCGATGACCTCCGAGTCATCTGGGCAGCCTTGCAATTCGGACATACCGGTAGCGCAGTCCTCCATCATGGATCTTCGCAAAAACGGTTGGGAAAACTCAGCCCGTCAAACTAGTCGCAAGGACGCGGCCACGCCGTGGGAATGCGAAAGCGAAGACGGTTACCTCGAAAACTCATCACCCGTCCGAACGGAAAAGCAGCCAAAGCGTCGGCAAGACAAGCGACCAACCTAGCTCCGCTGGGTGGCATCTCAGCCTCCCGGACAAACAGTGAACTAACGAGAACGCTGTGGGTGTCTCCGCTCGCTCTTGGCGAGCCATTCGTCGTTAGTGGGCGAGATTTTAAAGTTGCTAGCAATGAAGTCAAACGAATTGGTAGCAACTTCGGATGGCTTTTTTTCAAGAGACTCCTGAACATTCCTCTGGGGTAATAAATCACGGTGATGCGACGTCGGAACTGCGAAAAAGTCTTACAAACGAAAGTGCCTGCAGGCGTGTCTGCGGCCAGGTGGAAAAAGTGTCGAATCAACGATACCGACTTTCAGTCGATCAAGCTCAAATCGACGCAAGTCCTTTCATAGGAGCCGTTTATGCGAATGAAATTAGCGAGAAGCGTGAATGTAATTCGCGAGAAGGCTGTGCGGTGAAATCGACGGAATTGCATTCTTGCGTCTTCGGAGTCTTGAGTGAACGCAGAGCCAAACGCGCGATGGATCGGAACCCAATCTCACTCCGAGACTTCGCTTGGGCGTGGCAGGTCATTCAACTCGCTACGGGATATGTCTGAAGCATCGAGAGAGGGGTTTGCCATCGGCCGATGATCAGATGTACCCACTTTTTTTGGCTTTGATGCGCCATTATCCGCGAATAATGCAATTTCCGTGGCCCTATCGTCGGGTAAAAGAGTCATTGGCCGATAGATTTATATTGGACAGATGTCATCTACTTTGCGTCACGTCCCTTGTGGCAACATCAGGGAAGGGACCGAAGCAGTCGGACTCATACCGAATCCAGTGTCACTAATGTGACAACACGCCTCATCAAATAACTCGGAAGCAATTATGGCCACGAAGCAACTCACCGAACGCCAGCGGAAAGTTTATGAGTTGATCCGCGAGCTCATTGTGAATCGCGGGTACGGCCCAACGGTGCGGGAGATTGGTGAAGAATTTGGAATCAAAAGTCCCAACGGCGTCATGTGTCACCTGAGGGCACTTGAGAGAAAGGGACTGATCCGACGCAGCCCCAATAAATCGCGTGCGATCGAGTTGGTGGAGTCTCCGGAGCGTCGTGGTCACAGCCTTCCGATGGCTGGGAAGGTCGCCGCGGGTCTGGCACCGCTGGCATTTGAACCGACCGACCGTGTCGACTTCAGTAACATGTTTTGCCAGAACGACCGATTCATCCTACAGGTGTCGGGCGACTCGATGATTGATGCCCATATTCAGGATGGCGACTTCGTTGTCATTCAGCGGCAAGAGAGCGCCGAGGAGGGGCAGATGGTGGTTGCCGAATTGCCGACGGGAGACTCGACCTTGAAGTTCTGGTACTCCGAAGGCGACGGACGCATTCGGCTTCAGCCGGCCAATCCGGAGATGGACCCGATCTACGTCAACGATGCGAAAATCGTCGGAGTTGCGGTGGGCGTCGTGCGAAACCACGTCTAGCAATTAGAGAAGCGTCTCGGTCGAATCTCAAATCGCTTCGTCGGCGGTCCGATCACCGGACCGCTTTTCTTTTGCGCTCATCGCGAACGCGGCGCTCGCTACTCGTCATCTGCCCGCATGAATGGCTTCAGCACTGGCTTGTAATCGCAGAATTCGTTCGCACTGAAATAGAGTTCAAGTTCACGATTTGCAGCTTCCGGACCGTCGCTCGCGTGGACCAAATTCATCTGGCGACTGCTACTGAAATCGCCACGAATCGTGCCTGCGGCAGCTTGTAAACCGCTCGTGGCACCAAGCATGTCTCGGACGACGCGAATGACGTCAAGGCCATCGATCGCGAGTGCAACGATCGGAGCCGAAGTAATGAACTCCTCGAGACTCGGGTAGAACGGCTTGGAAACGTGCTCGGCGTAGTGTTGCTTCGCCAGTTCCGGTGTGACGCGAAGCATTTTCATCGCAACGATGTTAAGTCCCTTTGCTTCAAACCGACCGATGAGCTCGCCCATCAAACGTCTTTGGACGGCATCTGGTTTCAGAAGAACGAGTGTGCGCTGCATCAAATCACTCATCGGAGCACTTTGGAAAATCGGGGAAACGGGAAGAAAGAAGTGAGCAAAACCGCTCGCGGCGAATTATTCGCCAGCCACTGCTCCGCGCGAAGCGGGGAGTCCACTTGTGATTGGCCGCGTGCTACGATCGCGTGCGCCCGAAACGTAAAGAAGACGTGCCTCCGGGCTTGGAGACTGAAGAAGCGAGAAGTTGGTCGCCTAACGCTTGCACCACTCGATCCCTTCGGTCCGGAAGAGCTGAAATACCCAAGATGAGACAAGCGAGACTGGGATGATCGAGCACGAAAACGATGGTGACGCGGTGGATTCGACCCATTCGCATGACGATGGTGGCGGATCGGCATCGAATCAAAAGAAGCGAATTCTCTTGGTTCCGTACCCCAAATTCGTTTTCATGTACCCCACGCTGATCGTTTCCATCTTGGCTTCAGTTGTGCTCTGGTTCGGGGACTACACCGCAGTGGATCCGGCGACTCAAACGACGCCCGTGGTGATGACAGGGCTCTTTCTCGCCGTGTTGATGGCAAACCTTTTTGTGATTGTCTTTGACTTTCCCCGGGCGACCTCCTTAACGCTGGTTTTTATTG
This sequence comes from Planctomycetota bacterium, assembly GCA_039025515.1. Lineage (GTDB taxonomy): Bacteria > Planctomycetota > Planctomycetia > Pirellulales > Pirellulaceae > Stieleria. The sequence continues at coordinate 18,507 of JBCCOI010000030.1, read as the reverse complement.
TCACCACGGTAGCGATGGGCGCTTGGTTGATCTTCCTTTGGCGTCCGGGTTTGCTTCCTGCGATCGAGGGATTGCTGATCAGCATTCGTCCCGCCGCCAATGCAACCTTCTTCCACTGCATGACGCTGGGAATGGCGCTGATGTACATCGCGGTCTTCATCAGCACGAAATTCAATTACTGGGAGTTATCGAACAACGAGTTGCTTCATCACCACGGCCTATTGAGCGACCTGAAACGCTACCCGGCTCCAAACCTGCGGGTGGACAAGGAAATCAATGACGTTTTCGAATATGTGCTCCTAGGTGCCGGACGCCTCATTTTGCACCCCACCACGGAAAAGCGAGCCATCGTGCTGGACAATATTCTCTTTGTCGGAAGCAAGGAGTCCGAAATGACGAAGATGCTGGGAGCAATCAAAGTCAAGATCGGAACGGACAGCGTCAAGTAACTTCGGGCATCACTTGTGGTGACCTCGCCGTTCAGCTACCCTCTCCGACCCCGCGAAAATGCTGTATTTTCGCGTTTTACACCTTTTTTGTCTGCAATTTCGGGATGAAGGGTCCGCTGGCGGCGGGCGAGGACTGCTTTGACGTCTTCGTTGTCCCTGGGAACGATTTTTGAGTCGTTTCGTGATGCCCATGCGGACGGTCGACGGAGCAATCGATGTCAAATCCCATCGTCACAGAGATGATCGAAGCCGGCGTCCACTTTGGACACCGCACCAGTCTCTGGAATCCGAAGATGAAGCCTTACATCTTCGGCAGCAAGAACCAAATTCATATCCTCGACATTCGCGAAACGCTTCGCGGAATGTTGAGAGCCAAGAAGTATCTCAGCCAAGTTGCCGCCGGCGGATCACTGATCCTATTCGTCGGGACAAAGCGTCAAGCTGGCGAAGCCGTCGAGGCTCAAGCGTCCCGCTGCAACATGCCATTCGTTAGCGAACGATGGTTGGGCGGAACGTTGACAAACTTCCGCACGATTCGCAGTCGCCTCGGACGCCTGGAAGAGTTGGAGTCCATTCGGGGCAGCGATGCGATCAACGCTTACAGCAAGAAGATGCAGTCTGCGCTCAATCGCGAGTACCGCAAGATGTACCGCAACCTGAACGGGCTGAGAAACATGAACCGGCTTCCAGAATGCCTCTTCATCGTCGATCCAGGCAAAGAGCGTAATGCGGTACGTGAGGCGAAGCGTTTGGGCATCACAACCGTCGGATTGATCGATACAGACAGCGATCCTTCGTTAATTGATCTGCCGATTCCGGGCAATGACGACGGCATCCGAAGTATTGAACTGATCCTCAAGCAGCTTTCGGATGCAATCATCGCGGGGCGAGGCCAAACCGAAATCACTGCGGCAGACGCAGCAGCACCGGCTGCTCCAGCTGCAGAGCCTGCCGCGGCACCACCAGCGGCCGAAGCAACCGCTCCGGCGGCGACCGAACCCGCAGCCACCGAACCGGCTGCCCCGCAAGCGACTCCTGAGAGCTAGGCCCCGTCGGCCAGCAAGCTCTCGGTCAGAAAAAAACCGCGGACCGACTCCGGTCCGTTTCGAAGCTGCAATGCGGCGGAACGGATTTGTCGAATTGGCTCGGTCCGTATCGAACACTTTGGTAGGTAATTGAGAGGTTAGAGAGAACGATGGCAGTTTCAGCCAAAGACGTCAGCGAACTTCGTAAGTCCACCGGCGCCGGCATGATGGATTGCAAGAAGGCGCTCGAGGAGTCTGGCGGCGATCTCGAGGGTGCACTTGAGTACCTTCGAAAGAAGGGGCAGAAAGTCGCCGCCAAGCGAGCTGATCGCGAAGCAAATGAGGGCGTGGTCGTCACCGCTGTCGAAGGCGATAAGGGTGTCCTGTTGGCACTCAGCTGCGAAACGGACTTCGTCGCAAAAAACGAGGATTTCATCGCGCTCGCCGAGCAGCTTGCGAAGTTGGCACTCGAGAAGGGCGTTTCCACGAAAGAAGAAGTCGCGGAGCTGGAATTCGAAGGCGCCAAGGTGAGCGAAAAGCTGATCGAGCGTACTGGCACCATCGGTGAGAAAATCGAGGTCGCCGCCTTTGAAACCGTCGATGGGGCGAGTTTGTCCTCTTACATCCACGCGGGCAGCAAGATCGGTGTGCTCGTGTCCTACGAAGATGGCGGCAAAGACGGCGCCGATCAGTTCTTCCGCGGGCTGGCGATGCACATTGCCGCTATGTGTCCGTCCATTCTGACGCCCGACGAGTTCGATGAAGCGCTGGTCGCGAAGGAGACGGAAGCCCTTCAAGGTCAGATTAAGGTTGAGAACGAAGACCGCGAACGTCTCGGCAAAACGCTGAAGACGGTTCCGCAGTTTGCCAGCCGTAAGCAATTGACGCCGGAGGTCATGGCCAAGGCGGAACAAGAGATCAAGGACCAACTCCAGGCGGAAGGAAAGCCCGAGAAGATCTGGGACAAGATCATTCCCGGCAAGATCGACCGCTTCATCGCTGACAATACGCTTCTGGATCAGGAGCGTTGTCTGCTCAGCCAGTTCTACGCACTGGACGATTCGAAGACGGTCGAGGCGGCGATCAAGGAGTTCGCCGACGAAGCGAAAGTCGTGGCTTTCAAGCGAGTCGCTGTCGGCGGCTGATCCATCATCCGTCCGAATTGAACGACAAAAACCCCGCCGTCCCCTCGGGTCCGGCGGGGTTTTTTCGTATTATCCTGCGGTCCCGCAAGTGATCTCCAGCCACCGCAATCAAGATGGAAAGCTCCGGAAGCTCCAAACCGCTACGTTACCAACGCGTTATTCTAAAGTTGAGTGGCGAAAGTCTTGCGGACTCCGGAGGGCGCGGCATTAGCAGCCAGGAAATGTCGGAGATCGCCGAGCAGATCCGTCAGGCCCACCAAAGCGGATGTCAAATTGCAATCGTTGTGGGCGGCGGCAACATCCTTCGCGGCGCGCAGTTCAGTGGCGCCAATGCACTCGTTCAAGAAGCGACCGCCCACTACATGGGCATGTTGGCGACGGTCATCAATAGTCTTGCCATGCAAGATGCGATCGAAGGGCTGGGATTGTCGACAAGAGTCATGAGTGCGGTTCCGGTAGAGAAGATTGCCGAGACGTTTATTCGTCGTCGCGCGATCCGTCACCTTGAGAAAGGACGTGTCATCATTCTTGCCGCCGGCATCGGCAATCCCTTCGTGACCACCGACACCGCGGCGGCTCAACGAGCACTCGAGATTGAAGCCGATGTCGTCTTGAAAGCGACACGCGTGGACGGCGTCTACAGCGATGACCCCGAGAAGAACCCACACGCTGTACTCTATGACGCGCTCAGTTTTCGCGATGTCTCCGAAAAGAAACTTCGCGTCATGGACGCGACCGCGATCGCGCTTTGCGAAGAACATTCGAAACCCATCCTGGTCTTCAATTTCAAAAAGCAGGGCAGCATCGTCCGCGCGATCAACGGTGAGACCGTCGGTACTTGGATCGGTGACGCCGCATCAAACGCTCAGTCGGCCGATTAGTTTTTCGCCTGTCTCGGCAGCCTCCCAACCCTTTTCGTTCCCCCCGAAACCGCAGGAATCTTCAATGTCATCTGAAGAAACACTATTTGATGCAGAAGAACGCATGGAAAAAGCGATCGGAGTTCTCGGAAATCAGCTTTCTGGGATTCGTACGGGTCGCGCAACACCCGGGTTGGTCGATTCATTGAAAGTCGAGGCGTACGGTTCAACGTCGCCGCTCAAACAACTCGCATCGATCGGTACACCGGAACCGCAACAGATTCTGATCCGTCCTTACGATGCGGGGACGATCAAGGACATTGAAAAAGCGATCGTCGCCAGTGATCTTGGCTTGAATCCACAGAACGATGGCCGCGTCATCCGCCTGAACGTCCCCGCACTCTCGACGGACGTTCGTAAGAAGATGGTTTCTCGAATTAAAGAACTCGCCGAAGAAGCGAAGATCAGCATTCGTAACATTCGGCGCGATGCGAACAAGACCGCGGATCAACTCGAAAAGGATAAGGAACTCACCGAAGACGACCGGGACAAGTTGAAGTCGGAGGTTCAAGACCTGACCAAAAAGTACGAAGATCAAGTCAACGAGATGGCGAAGAACCGCGAATCCGAAGTCTTGGAGAGCTAAACCAACTCGATAAAAAGATAGTCTCATGACGACGTACGTCGCTCTCGGAAACGAACATGCTTCGTTGACTTCCGATGATCTCAGGAAAGCGTTGCTCGATCTATTCAAGCAACGTGGCAACCCGACGAAGGCACTTTTGCTGCCTCCCGATCACACACGATTGTTTAGTCGAGCCGGTGAGATCACGGCGATCACGCACGAACTGCTTGGCAAAGCCGTCGCGGACATCATGCCCGCTCTCGGAACACATAGCCCGATGAAACCGGAACAGCTCGAGTTCATGTTTCCGGGTGTTCCACTCGATCTCTTTCGCCCCCACCGCTGGCGCGACGACGTCGTCACTCTAGGAACCGTCCCGTCGGAGTTCGTCACCGAGGTGACTGGCGGCCTTTACGATCGGCCGTGGAAAGCACAGGTGAACCAACTGTTACGAGACGGAGGCCATGATCTGATCTTCTCCATCGGGCAAGTCGTGCCGCACGAAGTCATCGGCATGGCCAACTACAACAAGAACATCTTCGTCGGGACGGGTGGTGCCGAAGGAATTAATGAGAGCCACTATCTGAGTGCCGTTTATGGGATCGAGCAAACGCTCGGTCGCGCGAATACTCCGCTTCGACAGATTCTCAACTTCGCACAAGACCAGTTCTGCGGCGGCATGCCGATTGTCTATGCGTTGACCGTCATCCAACAAATGCCAGATGGAAAACTCCACACCCGCGGACTGTTTATCGGAGACGACCACGAGACGTTCTTCCAAGCGGCCGAACTCGCCGCGAAAGTGAACATCACGGAAATTGAGTCACCTCCGGAGCATGTCGTGGCGTACCTGGATCCGAAGGAATTCAAAAGCACATGGCTGGGCAACAAGGCGATCTATCGCACGCGATTAGCTGTCGCTACCGGCGGGCGGTTGACCATCATTGGGCCTGCCGTTGAGGAGTTTGGTGAAGACAAGGAGATCGATCGGCTTATTCGGCGCTACGGCTATCGGACCAAGTCGGAAATCGTGCAGCTGGTTGCTGAGAATGAAGATCTCGCCGCCAATCCCTCAGCTGCCGCTCACTTGGTTCATGGATCACCGGAAAATCGGTTCGAAGTCGTCTACGGCGCCGGGAAGTTGTCTCCCGACGAAATCGCATCCGTCGGCTACACGCCGGGAGACGTCAATGAACTGATGGGACGCTACAACGTTCAAACGTTGACCGACGGCTGGCATGAAGATCAGGACGGCAGCCAATTCTATTACATCCAGAACCCTGCCCTGGGACTCTGGAAGTCGCAATAGATCGCCCAAGATAAGACAACTTCAATCGCTGAACCGTGTCCTTCGACCGTCCGTCTGATGCGATGAAGCTTGCTCGATTCAGACTTGTGACCAGAGCGTCGCGTAGTGGACAAGCCGAGTCGCATTCGGGAGGTCCAATTTCTGCTTGATGCGTTCGCGGTAGGAGTCGACCGTCTTTTGGCTCACTTCCAACTTTTCAGCGATGAGCTTGCTTTCGCACCCTTGGCCGATCAACCGCAGCACGTCGAGTTCGCGTTTGGAGAGCACTTCGTTCGGGTTTTTCGCAGACTCATTGTTTCGGGCATCTTCGATCAGCTGCTGCGTCACCTGATCGCTGACCACAATGTTGCCACCCAAAACGCTTTCAATCGCCTCGACCAGCTTCTCAGGTGGATGCTGCTTGTGCACGTAACCCATGGCACCGGCTTGCAAAGCCAGTCTCGCGTAGACCAACTCATCGTGCATCGACGAAACAATCGACTTGGTGCTGGGCGAATGCTTGACGATGGCACTGACCAGTTCCATGCCGCTGCTTCCGGCGAGCGAGAGATCGACCAACGCGACAGTCGGCTTGGCCGTTTCGATCAATGTGATTGCTTCGCCTAGAGTCGCAGCTACGCCGCAGACTTCCCAGCCTTCGCGTTGAGAAAGAATGGCCGAAATCCCCTGCTGCACAAGTGGATGGTCGTCGATGATTGCGATCGTGACGGACGGTTGATTCACAGCAATTCTTGAATGGCAAAATGAAAACGCGTTTCACGGAGTGCCTGAGGAACGGCCGCGTGAGGCGAAACCTGACACCGGTGCCTCGTTAACCACTCGCTGAGGTCATCCCAGCGCGAGGTCCGCCAAAGAACTCGCCCCACTGCACTCACAAGAAAATAGCAGCTCGTGAAGTAGGTGAACATCCCGAAGGTGGTGATGAGACCGGGAACCAGGGTAATCGCCGACCAATTCGAGGTTCGGTCGTGCTATTTCGATGACGCTGGTGAAGCATGGAGGTAACTGGACCAAAAGAAGGGCTCCGCTCCAGTGAGCGTGTCCCTTTCCAGATCGTCACCAGAGAGCGTGGGCTCGTTTCCAGGGACGAGTTCGCTTCGTCGGAGCACGTTGCGGGCGCGGTCAAACGCGGCTTCCGCTCCCAAGAACGGGAGCTCCTGGGCAAACTCCCGAAGCAGGATTGCCGAAGATTCGCCGCCGACTGCCCAACGACTGGTCAGGACGTCGCGAACGCCGGCGTACTGCAGGATTGCGATCGTGTGGGCGATTTCTTCGCCGCTGACGGCTGGCTTTGTGTCGAGGTTTGATCGAAAGCCGGCGAGAAAGACGGTGCTGGGTACGTCTGCCGGAAACTCCAGCCACGCTCCAAGGGCACCCGCCCTTTGCGTGACCTCGTAGTTCGCGAGACGCGACTCCAACAATCGACCGTTCACCGGCGTCACAGGCGATGCTACGATCAGGTGTCCCGCACGACCACCGAGTCGACTTGTTGGAAGACGGTCGGCCTGTGGAAGTCTCAAACACTGCCCCGGTGGAATCGTGTCGACGATCGTTTGAACGATTGAAGCGTCAACTTCAGCATCGCGAGGTGCGAAAAGACTCCCGGCTGCCAACGCGACAACGGGTTCGGAACTGGCGGGAGCGGTCGGATACATCGCCAGCGACGGAGTCGGTGCATAGCTGATTTCAATCGCGTCTCCCAGAAGCTTGGAGTCTGCGTCTTCGATCGGCAACGTTTCGAACGGCAGATACCAAAGCAACGAATCCGGAACGATGATCAGTTTATCGATGCCTGCCAGCCTTCCTTCCAGCAGCGTTCCCGTCCCGGGCATGATCAATTTGTCGCGCAACTCGACCGCCAACGCTCGCCATTGATCTTCTTTGGGAAGCCGTCCGCCTCGCGATGCGGCCCCACCGATTCCGCGAACGAACTGGCCCACTTGGGTCCCGACCCGCGCGGCCCCTTTCACCGACCAGTATGTTGACTTTTGTCGAGTACAAAGCGCCGCGTGAAGGATGCCTCCGTCTTGGCAGAACGACAAAACACCGACGCCCGACGGGATGTCAGCCGCTGGCTGCTTCTCATTGATCGGATGCGGCATGACGTTCGGAATGTCAATCCGTTCGAATGCGGCCGACCAAGCATCGGTTTCCATGCGTTGAATCTTTCCGTCGTTTGCATTGGGATCGCCTGGCGGAGCAGCTTGAACCGCGCTCACCTGCGTCCGTAACTGACGGATGGATTCCGGTGCGACATTCCGCAGATTGGCCATGTCCTTGGTCAGCAGATCGTCCGGCAGACGCGCCAGAGCACGGACTTGCAGGACACGCCCGTTAAACGGAAGCCCCTGCCGAATGCGCCCAGACTGCAGGTCTTCGATCCGGGCCATCACATCCTGGCCACTCTCGCGACCTGCCGCGGTACGCAAACGGGCCAACCTCAAAAGTTCGCGGTCAGCCATCACACCGGCAATGGCATCAACCGGATCGCGTCGCCAAACATCGACAGTTGGATCACTGCAGTATTGAGCGAGTAATTGATCGGCTGATTCTCCTTCGATCGTTCTTCCGAGTGCCAACCGAACTCGTTGCAGTTGAAACAGCGTCGGCATCGAGATCAGATTCTGCTTTCGATTGCGGCTCTTCGTCGCGAAATTCATCATCGCACCGAACGAATCCGCCCAAGGCTGTGCGACATCGGCAATCGGAGTGGCTGTCTTCGCCGCAATACGCGTCTTGATGTAAGCGCCATACGCGGCAAGTCTGGGCTGCAGCACATCCCGTCGCATCAGAATCGCTTGTGCTTCCTCAAGCCGAGCGATGGCGGATGCCACATCGCCGGCTGTGACGGCGGCATCCGCAGATGCGAGTAAACAGTGCAGCGCACACAATCTCGACTTTCGCAGCAGGTTGTTCGCAGCAACGACGCCGGCTTGCTGCACCAGATTCGCTTCGTTTTTCGTTGCGCATCCTGCGGCGAGCTGGAGGGATTCGCCGACCCATTCGAAAGCGTCCATCGATGCGAATTGGTTGCTAACCGCCAGACAAATGGGAACTGCGGTGGCAGGCTTGTTGGACCCGGCGATTGCGGAAGCGCTGCACAAGCCGGCGTGCGGCGAGAGCGGATGAACGCCTCCGTTAAACGTCGCATACTTTTGAGCATCCGTGACGGCTCGTTCGTCTTGCATCGCGCCGTACCTTTCGGTGGCACGCATTGCTCCGATCAAGTTTCGGCCCAGCGTTGACGCCAGGCCCGCAGGGTACTTCGTGCTTTCCAAGAGCTGAGATGCGAGCGCATCACCTTCGGCGAGTGGGCCAAGGATCGTGCGGCGACGATAGGACGTCAGCGCGATGCCTCGCATCACTTCAACGATGTCAATGTTCTTGATGTTCAACTCTTCGAACGCCTGCCCCGACGCGGTAGCCAGATCACGCTCCGTGATGACTTGGCCAGAAACCAGCTTCACCCGACCGGCCAATGGAAGACGATTGACCGAATTGGCTTCGGCCCAAAGGTATTGTTTGACCGCCGGCCGCGTCCCCGGCTGAAAGAGTTCGTCCCAGAGCGGACGACTCAACCAACCGCGATGGCGAATCGCGATGTTGATGACCATGTCAAAGCTCTGCATCGCTCCTTCCAAGTCCCCGCTCCAGTAACGGCTTTCGCCCAGCATCGCGTAGCAAGGAATCGCATCGATCCAGTGGCCGTTGATATCTCGACGGGTTCTCCGTGTCGAGAATTCGAATGCATCGATCGCACGATCGAGTTCACCTGTGCGATAAAGTTCCAGGGCGAGATAATATTCGCGTGGGGGATAGGCGACAGCCGTCGGTTCAACACCCAAACTCTGACCGAGTCCGGCGCCTTGTCCAAACGCCGGTGGAGAAGTCGTGCTTACGAAGAGCACGAGTAGGACGACCGCACGGAGCACTCGCCAAGTACTTGATAGAGCAAACGTGTTTTTCACGGGTCGGGAAAGGCAAATCATAGGAAGCTCGTTTGTCACTGACATTCGTGCACGTTCCCCAAAACGTGAAAAGCAGCTCGCCGATCGAATGCAAGGCGGACAGCCGATGGCGATGGATCGCAGACACCTCAAACGCGGCGGCCACAGACCCGTCCTTCAGTCTACGTCAAACGCCAGAGAGCGTGGGAAAGAATGCGGGCGCCGAGCGGCACCTCCACACACGTGATCGAGCGGTCCCGACGTTGACACTCGGGTGGGCGAAGGGTTTTGCGACCTATCCGGCTTCTGCAAGCAAACCGCCGTCAGCTTCGAAGAAGTCCACTGTCCCGTTCGAAACGTCATAGACGGCTCCCATCACTTTCGCTTGCCCGGACTGGACCGCTTCAGAAATGGCTTCGCTTCTCGCGAGGATTTGTCCCGTCGTGCGGATCACATTACGGCGGACCACTTCATCGACAAATTGGGCCTTCTGATCTCCGCCTTGGCGGATTGCTCGTTGGCATTCCTCGGCGGTCACGCATGCGGCCACCTCCTCCACGATCGCGCCCAAATGATGACAGCCGGTCGCGGTGGACACCTCATTCCCACTGCCGATGTACTCGATGCTCTTTGCGATCGTTCCACAACGCGTATGTCCCAGCACCAACACCAAACGAACACCGCTCACCGAAACCGCGTACTCCAGGCTTGCGAGCGTTTTCGTGCCCAAAATGTTTCCCGCGACACGAACGCTGAAAAGGTCACCGATTCCCTGGTCAAGAATCAGTTCGACGGGGACACGAGAGTCGATGCCGCTGAGCACTGCAGAAAAAGGATGTTGACCGTTGCTAGTCGCATCGACTTGTCTGCCCAAGTCTCGGCTCAGTCTCCGGCCGCTACGGAATCTCGCGTTTCCTTCCCGAAGTATCGCAACCGCCTGATCGGGCGTCATCCGCTCTCGTAGTTCACGAGTCGCGTGGTCGGCAAAAAGCACTTCGTCTTTCAGCCTGTACTTCTCGCGAAAGCCTCGCAGCGAAACTTTGACACCACGCTTCGGCGCGATCGTATCCTTAAACTCGCGAATCATGCTCAGGATGTCTGGGTCAATGTAGTCCGAGTGGCTCGCATCGACCAGCAAATGCGAGTCCCGCCTCGCTTCGTTGAATAGCTTGTCGAGTGCGCCCCGGTTTAGAAAACTGACTTGTTGGGACAACTCGACGTGGGTGATTTGCCCATCGAGATGCGCTTCCACGATTCTTCGGATCGGTCGACGAAGGTTACTGTTCAGAATGAACAGTGCGCTTGTGACTAGCCCGATCAGAATTCCATCCAGCAGATCTGAAAAGACAATCGCGAGCAATGTGATGATGAATGGCGCGAACTGATAGCGACCTTCGCTCCACATTTGACGAAACAGTGCTGGGCTGGCCAACTTGAATCCGGTCACCAACAGAATCGCGGCAAGAGCCGATAGCGGGATGCAATTCAAAGCCGACGGAAAGAACGCAACGCAGACCAGCAGCAAGAAGCCATGAAAGATCGTGCTGACTTTTGTTTTCGATCCGCTATTGACGTTCACGCTGCCGCGAATGATGACGCTGGTGACCGGCAGTCCGCCCAGCATGCCGCTGACCATGTTACCGACGCCCTGGGCCAGCAACTCGCGGTTCGCCGGCGAGTTCCGCTTCAGTCGATCCAGCTTATCGACGGCCTCGAGGTTCAAAAGCGACTCCAACGACCCGACGATGGCGATCGTCACCGCGGCCATGTAGACGGTCGGGTTCATCAGAGACGAGAAGTCCGGCAGCCTGACAAATTTGCGAAAGTCTTCCGCCGTTTCTGCGACCGGGATCTGCACCAAGTGAGACACACCGATCGCCCAGCCCTCTCCGAACCCTCTCAAAAGAAACTGCAAGAGGACGCCCAGGCCCACCACAACCAATGGCCCCGGCACCGGTGACTCGCGAAGTACTCGGATCCTTCCCCAAAGCAACAGAACGCAAATGCTGAAGATGCCGACAAATGCTGCGCCGAGGTGGAAATCATCAATGATCGAAAGCAGCTCCCAAACGGTCAGATCATTGTCGTTTCCCAAAACATGCGGAAACTGTTTTAAGATCAGGATGACGCCGATCGCGGCCAAAAGTCCTTTGATCACGCTGGATGGGAAGAATGATGATAGTGCCCCGGCACGCATCACGCTCAAGACGATCTGGACGACGCCACTCAGTACGACCGCCATCAAAAAGGCTTCGACCGTGCCGCACTTCTCGACCTGGGCAATCACCACCGCTGTCAGTCCCGCCGCAGGACCGCTCACGCTCGTGCTCGAACCACTGATCGCGCCCACAATCAATCCACCAACAATTCCCGCAATCAGGCCACTGACGAGCGACAGGCTGTTGGGATCGTCGGACGCGCCGGAAGCAAGTGCGATGCCGAGGCACAGCGGAAGGGCGACCAGGAAGACGACCAAGCCTCCTCGCAAATCTGCAAAGAGCGTTCCCGGCCCGAAAGGACGGGGCTGTGATTCGTTGTTGTCGAGCATCCGCGAAATCGAAAAGATAGAAAAGTAACTCCCCACACGATCTTAAGACTGGACCGCCTTCTCAGGGCCCGCAATTGCACTGGCGAAATCAGTTTCGCGTTAATTCATACGCGGGTGGCGAGTTGCTCTCACGTGACAGGCAGGGAAAAATCGCCCCTGGGGCAATCTCTCAGATGGAGCTGCAATCGACACGAGGAGGCGATCAACGTCGAGACGACGTCCTTGAAGAAGATGAATGGCTGAGTCGGATGCTGGGGCACCGGATCCCCAGCACCCGACTCGAGTGCCATCGCGAACGCCATCGAGCGAGGTGTCTCAATGACGCTCTCAGTCCCAAAACGCGATTCCCCGTCGCATTTCAGGTGTGCCATCCATCGGCGACGTGTGGCATCCCTGCTTTCCTCCCTTTCCGATAAGTCGAAGCATGACGCGTGCCAACCCCGGTCTGGCATCGACAAGCAGGATTGATTGGTTGCGAGCGAAACGCTGAGGGTCCGCAAACGATCTTTAAAGGGACTGCCCGTCCCCTTAAAGCCGTGTCGTTCCGATCGGCTTTCATGACCACCGAATCACCGGGCCGCTCTTTCGCCCGACGCTGCACGGATTTCTGGCAGAGACGCCCGGCGAAAAGGCAGCACGAGATGATCAGTTATTCCGCGTGACCAATAGCCGGGCTCGTACGCTCGATCACTTGCTCGGCCGCGATCGTTGCCAGGGCCTTGAGCGTCAACTGAGGATTGATCTCACAACCTGCCGGGAAGAGGGACGCATCGCTCACCGTCAGGTTCCGTACTCTGCGATCGCACCCCGTTTTGACTTGGAACGTGGTGCGGTCGGTAACGTCGCCGAGCGATGCGCCACCTTGACCGTGGGTCGTCAACAAATTGATGTAGGCAGGACCTCGTCTACGGATTTCATTTAAAGCCCATTCCAAGTCATCCATGTCTCGGATGCGAGCCGGACGACCGCCACGCATCAGCATGGCCTTTGTCGGAAGGTAAAGGCTTACGCCGTCGCCAGGCCTTGCGGCTGCAAAGTAGATGCGCCCGATTCGCCGGATGCCACGGAGCAACAACTCAAACTCGCTGGAGTCCAGTTGAATGTGAATTCCTCCGCAGTGGTCGATGTAGTTGGAACAGCGTACTTGCGTCGGAACGACGATCCCCGCCATGGACAGGTGGTTGAACTTTCGCATCGCACATGCGAACTCTTTGAACCAACCGGCAAGCGCGAGTGCCACGGTGCCCGGAAAGTGAAACCAGTTTTCGAGAGCGGGTTCCTCGACCATTTGTCCGTCGACTTCCACCATCCGGCGATCGACCAAAAAGCACTGCGTGACTCCAGGCTCGGGTCTTCCCGAATCGTTCGGCCAGATCGGCTGATCAAACATCGCATAGATAGCCGTTCCGACGTTCGCGGAGAATCGCTTTCCGACTTCCCGGTTGTTGAGTCCTGCTTGGTGAAGACCTTGAGCTACCAGTCGAGTCGTTGGCCCGATTCCCGCGGCGACGACGTATTCATCAGCGGTCACCGTTGCGTTCGTGCGGCAGCCGTCTTCTTCGATTCGCGTGACGTCCACGCCAACGACTTCCGGATCGGAACCCACGTTGGAAACAACGCGAAGCCGTTTGGCTTCTGTCCGGTACGACACGTGCGCCGGGGCCGGGTTGTGCATCGCTTGAATCAGAAAACTGTTTGGACCGCCGGGTGAATAAGGATGGAGTCCTCCGATGTGGTCACCAAAGCTATCGACCGAGTTGTCACTTCCGCATCCAGAACAGTCCCTGCGAATCGCGACGGGCAAAGGCTGGACTTCTTCGCCAAGGTTACGGCAGCCTTCGGCGAATCGGACGCTTCGGTCGCTGATCTGTGTTTCCGTTACCTCCGTGTTGACGCCGAGTTCGTTGCTGATGCCGTACATCAATGCGGCAAAGTCGTCATAGCTGACTCCCGCGGGTTGCCTGCCATTCCAAGTCGACTCGTAGATCTCACGCGAAATCGGCAGATGGATCGCATTGTTGACGTACGGTCCGCCACCGAACACTTCTGCCTGGCAGATGTTGATGGTTTGCCGAGGCGGAATCCTCTTTCGTCGGCCGGCGATGAGGAGGTCGAGCTTCGAATGCACGTTGCCGAGTCCGCCACTGATCTGCGCACCGGCGTCCTTATAGAGACGATAAAGAACCTCGTCGCTTCGCGGAGGAGTCAGCCGAACGGAGCCGTCGGGTTGAGGAACACGTTGAATCAGCGCATCAGGACTCACAAAGTCACCCGTATCGAGAACGAGCACCTTTCGCCCCTGAGCCGTCAAGCGGTTCGCCGCCGTCGCCCCGCCGGCGCCACTTCCGATAATGACAACGTCGTAGTGTTCGCTCAGATCCGCAAGCGGAGGCGAATCCATCCGAACCAGATTCGTCGCCGACTCGCAATGTTTACTCCATCCGAGCCCGATCAACTTTCGTGCCGGTTCACGCGAGTGTATGACCAAACGCCCCAACATCGCGAGTCCACTCACAGCCATATGAAACAAATGGTCTTCGTCCCAACAGATGATCGGCGGATCAGAGTTACTTCGGCGCTGTTCGCCTTGATTCAAGATCTGTCGCACGCGGCTCGGCGGATGGCTCGACAGTTGCTTCAGCGAGTGCTTTACGCTGTAGAAATCAACCCACAGCAAGGCGACGCTCATTCCCAACTGCATTCGTCGCGGAAGGTGGCTTGCATAACGCAGTATCTCGCGAGCCACTTGGCACGGATCATCGCCACGTCGTCCACACCACAGAACATCGATCTGGGCAGCCGCGATTGCGACCAGCGTATCGAAGCGATCCTCGCGAATCGTTCGCATCGGGCTGGAAGACTTTGACTTGCCCAACCTGAATAGCGAAGCGGGAAAGATTCCTCCCAGAAACGCGCCTCCGGACAGCGCTGCAGCGGTGAATGCGCGGCGGTCCGATTTCGGTGAGTGATTCCGATTGTCGGCGGATTCGCAAAGCTCAGCCCATTCTGCGAGGCAGCCAAGCGTCGACAGATCGTCCATCAGAACCTTCCATGGCAAGACAAATACACCAACAATCCGTTTCGGTTTGCATCGACTCGCGTGCGGCCATAGGCGAGGGAAAACCACTCCCAAACGGGCGTTCGGTCGGCGTTCCGAAGGGCGAATCGATTGTGAGGATTGTTCATCGAGTCTGCACGATAGGAGTGGTCTCGATTTGTCTTGCGGCTGGAGCAGCCGACTTGCTAAGCCATACCGGAAGACTTCTAGCTCACTCAGATTTCATGGAACGAAGCGATGGGCTTTCGGGCAAGCGTTCTCCTCATTGCAATGCTGGCTTGGACGGGGACCTCTCCGTGCCAACAACCTTTGGTCGATCCCGTCGATACGGAGCCGGCCACATCAAACTCCGTGCCTTCCGGTGACGAACCGGCACCGTACATCGTCTTCGTCGCCGAGCCAGACTCGTTCGTTCGCTGTGGCCCCGGCGGTCGAGACGATGGCTTCTACCCAACCGAGAGGGTTCGCATTGGGCAGGAACTGGAGGTCTACCTCGAGATGGACTCCGGATGGCTGGGGGTGAGGCCACTCAAGGAGAGCTTTTGCTGGGTTCGCGCGCAAGACCTCGAATTTGCCGCTGACGGCAAGACTGCTCAAGTGGTGAAGGAGGGGACCGCTGCAATGATCGGTACCGGACTCGGTGAAGCGGAGAAGTATCGATGGCAAGTCGAATTGAGCGTCGGCGAGAAGGTCTTCGTCCTAGGTGACTACGACGCAGAAGCTTCGGATCGAAAAACAAGATGGCTTCGAATTGCACCGCCCAGCGGAGAGTTTCGATTCATTCATCGCGACCAGGTCGTCGAGACGGCCGAAGCGCTCGCCACGCGCGTCGCCGCCAACGTCCAGCGACCGAGTCGAAGCGAGATCGCCGCCGCAGGTCATCAATTGGAAGATCCCAAGCGAGTCGTTCAGCAAACGAGTTCACGCAGGCGCACGCAAGTGCCCTCAGCAACAGCGGCCTCAGGAACATTGACCGCAACCGACGACATCGCGGAATTGAAGTCAATTTTGGGGGAAAGTCCCGTTCCCCCAGTCGCGCGAAGCTCACCGGACGCTTCTGGTGCTGCACGCCGTTCCACCCCCGACAAAGCAATTCAGTTTCATCGAGGTGCGGACGCCGAAGACTTTGCCGATCGAGGTGCGGTCATCGGCAGCGGACTTAGAGAAGACTGGGAGACGGAAGCCGATACCGATCCACAGCTTAATCCCGTCTCGGGTGCTCGTGCGGCCGCAGCAGCGATCGCAAAACCGATTCAGGAAATGAGCAACGTGGTCGCGAATTTTATTAGTCCACCGCGGTTGGTGGAGATCGGCCCGAATCGTGAGACCGAATTCCAAACAACCGTTGCCGATCAGCGTTGGATGGTCGGCGGACAGCGTGAGACATTTGGTTCCAGCCAACTCCCGCCATCGCCGTCGCCGAGGTTGGCTCCACTTCGACCTTTACCACCGCAATCACTTGCGGCCTTCGATCAGGGCAACGGCATTCGTCAGGTCGTCGCTTTGGAACCGAAGAAGCGTGTTGTTCCGATCGCCAAAATCGCGCGAGTCGAGGATGCCGTCCGAGCCGCTGACCTTGAGACGACCTCGGAAGTGCTCTCAAAACTTATTGCCGAAACGGCATCAGCCGATGAGATTGATCCCGTCATCCGCCAGTTGGAGGCGCTTCTTCAAGCGGGCAATGTGAACGAGGCCACGCGACTTCGTCAATTACTTCGTCGGGCACAGGATTATCGAAATCTCGCCGCCAGGCGAGACGGACCGTCCGTGATCCAAACGTCCGTAGCGTCGCAAAGCTTCAATGATTCGTTGCGAAGTCCTGGGCTTACCCCGAGTAATGAACCGCAGTTGGGTTCTGACGCTGCACCAACGCCACCGTCCGCAAAACAGACGGCGAGCGCTCCGATGCCAATCGGAACTGCTTCGCCGGGTCGGGAGCAAACGACGAACGCTGAAGGATCGGGCGCGATCTCCGGCAACCTCGTCCAGGTCTATTCATCGCGGCCGAACAGTCCCCCCTACGCATTGACCGATGAACGTGGGCTGACGGTCGCGTATGTGACGCCGTATCCAGGCGTGAACCTTCGACCTCACCTGAACAGCCGCGTAACGGTTCAAGGGCAAGAGAAACTACTGCAAGGGATCTCGATTCCACACATCTTGGCATCGGAAGCGGCCCGTCAGTGAGCCGCATCTTCTCTCACCTGTAGCCGGGCTCTTCGAGCCCGGAAATCAGTAGCTCCTTGCGAGCCCGAACGATCATGCTCCAACCCGATCGCAAAAAACAAAACGGCTGCGTGCTTCAACAATGATCCGCACACAGCCGTTTTGTCAGAAACCCAAGGCAAGCGACGCTCATCTCATGCCGCTCCCACAGCAGCGAAAAGGTGAGTACCGTTCTTGCAGCGGCGCCGAATTGGTCGTCCGACCAATTCTCACCGGTATCGTGTTGGTTCGGTTCTGAGGGAAATTCGCGTTCGGCAATGTGCCGTGGTGTCACCAGTTTTGCGTCCATCGATCCGGCGAACTGACGGTCGGTCGCGTTGGGTCGAGTTTAGGGCTTACGGCAAAAGACTCTTTTACCGCTTCGGGAATGGCGCCATTGCCAAGCGGACTGCTTGTCAAGCGTAGCGATACGCTTGACAGTGGGCTCGGGCCCGCGAAATTTCGTCGTGGCTTTCATCAAGTCTGTGTCCGCATTCGTGAAACAAGAGTTGTTTCATGCATCGGCCCTTCGTCATCATTGAAGACTTGCGAAGACGGCAATCCCGGCCAAATGGAAAAAGGCGACCGCGCGGAGGACTGCGAATGGCACGTCGCGTAATGGATCTCGGTACACCAGGAAGGAAATAGGAATTGCAACCACCGCGTAAAGCCAACCCAAGAAAATAAAGAGCGTTGCCAGCATCTTCGGCGATCGATCGCCCTGGTACTCGAGTGCCAACATGCACATGATTGTCACCCAAATCGCGATCGAAATCACACAAGGTGGAACGCCTACGACGTAGCCACGCCATCGATCCTTTTCGTGCTCCGCTGGCCCGCCAGTCCAGACGACGTGAAGTAATGTTAGTTGAAGAATTCCCGCAGCATTCCAAGCGATGAGCGGAAGTTGCTGGAGAATCCCGCCTGAACGCCAGGGAAAGAACTTAAAGCAAAGTGCCGAAACGAATGTGATCGCCAGCAACCTTGTCGTAGTCGTCTGCCCAACCTTCACTCCGGACCCCCGTCGCTGGCCAGTCCACGCACTCTGATTTTGCCATCATTCAAACCGTGCGTTTCATCGTAGCGGCATCCGCGAAGGCTTTCGGACGTCGATCTCCGCAGCTTTTGGCGATCCCACGTTCCGAGGACCAGGCCATCAAGCCTCTAGTGGTGGAACGCGGAAATAACCTTGATCGTATCGGAAGACAAAATCCTAACCCGAAGACATCTGAGTTGTTGTCAACGGGTTTGGGATCATTTTATTGGGCAGAAGGTAGAAAGGCGACAAGTTCGGGGAGTTTGCGTTTCATGATCTCTGTGTAGCGAGCGTCGTCAT
>JBCCOI010000029.1:0-27687 GCA_039025515.1 Planctomycetota bacterium | reverse complement strand
GTGCTTGCTACCGAGGAACCCTCGAAAATTCGCGCGGAGATAACTGGTGAGTTGTAGGCACCACCTGCGACACCAATTCCGTTGTCCCCATCCGCGGCCGCAAGCCCCGCAACGGCTGTTCCGTGATTGTCACCATCAGCCGTGTAACTGGAGTTGTTGTTATCGTTTACAAAGTTCCAGCCGTTGATGTCGTCGATCCAACCATTTCCATCATTGTCGATACCGTCACCGGCGATCTCGCCTGGGTTGACCCAAACCGTCAAGTCTTCATGGTCATTGGACACGCCGTCATCGATGACACCCACGATGATGTCGGCGGATCCGCCAGGATTGATGTCCCAAGCCTCGGGCAAGTTAACGTCATGGTCGACTAACCCTCCAAACTGCCCGGTATTGTCCGAGTGCCACTGGTTTCCAAAAAGCGGATCGTTGGGAATGCCGAACTTTTCAATCTGGTGATACCAGTTGGGAACGGACCAACGAACACCTTCCTTTTCATTCAGCTCACCGGCAACGTCGATCGTTTTGAATGGATCTTTTTCCGCAAGCGTAACGATGAACTGGTCATCGGTGCCGGGCAAACGCCTGACCGACTCCACACCCTCTAGCTCGGTCAGCTCGGCTCCCGCCGCTACGAAGTCTGCGTGATTCCAACGCACATGAATCTCGTCTGTTGCGACGGAAACACCACTGGGCTGTGCGGAATGCTTTTCCGTCGCGTCCAGACTCCTTTTTCCATCTTCGTCGGCAACCGCGAACACCGGCAGAACGGTCAGCTCGGTCGAACTTAAAAGATCGGCCAGGGCGGGCGTGAACGAAGGACCGATGGCGGGCTCGGTCGGCAAGCGATAGACCGTGATCGAACCTCCATACTGCTGCGTGCTGCGCAGACCTAAGTCGTCCCACTCGGGAAACGAACTACCCCCATCGACCGCGATCATGTCATCGCGAACGAAGAAGCTTTGGTCTGACTTACCGTTCGGCGATACGACGGGATCATCACGATCGATCCACGGAATCACATCACCCAGTTGAAGTCTGTCCTCGGCAACTATGCTCGGCGGTGCGAACAGCGCAGTTGTCAGACTGCTAGACTCAATCGGCAGACAAAAGTCACCCGCAAGCAGCTGGCGAGATTCCAAAATTTCTCGATGCAACCGGCGTCTGCGTCGACGGCAAACAAGCTCGCGTGACCGTAGAGGTCTGCGGCGCTTGCTCAGCAGTTTTGAACGATTGTTTGAATTACTTGCTTCTCCAACGCTACTTCTCGCACACCAAACCATCATCAAACGATCCCCGTGGGCAGCTAGCATGGCACCTTCGTGCCTGATCCTCTCGCTGCAGAGATCCGCGACGGCAAATCCGACTGGGCGCGACTCCGAATGTCGGAATGCGGTGTCCGCATCATCCCTGCGAGCGGCAATACCGTATCCGCCCCCGAAGCGCCACGCAAACTAGAACGTAAAGAATTTTGGTCGCAGCTTGAATCTTCCTGGAAGATAGGTTCGCCAAGGGACTGCGTCACTCCCTTTCGCCATGTAAGCGGACTTCCAACGACCGCAGCTAACAGCGATTCCCGCGCAAGAAAAGTCGGATGGGCAGACCAAAACGTTCGGCTGCAGAGAGCCCATCCAGCCGAACTGTTTCTAGCACTGCAGTGCT
Organism: Planctomycetota bacterium; assembly: GCA_039025515.1. GTDB lineage: Bacteria > Planctomycetota > Planctomycetia > Pirellulales > Pirellulaceae > Stieleria. The sequence goes on along the minus strand of JBCCOI010000029.1, from coordinate 26,025 downwards.
GCAAGAAATTTACCTACACCGATCTTGAGTTGTCGGCATGCTCCTCCGCAGCTGTTCCGCCGACAGAGCGAGCATCTACAGAAGATCTTGAACCGCGACCGCGATTCGCTAGGAGTTCGGCACTTCCTCTCGAAGCGGATTGGCATCCAACTCGGAGGGATCACCTGACATCGGAGCTTCATCTACAGGCTCTGCAAATCCGCCGACCGCGAGGACTTTCTGTTTGATCTCCGCAGCAATGTCCGCGTTCTCAATTAGGAAGTTACGCGCCTTCTCCTTGCCTTGACCCAGGTAAGTCTCGCCGTACTTGAACCAAGCGCCACTTCGAGAAACGACTTTGTGAGTCGTCCCGAGATCGAGCAAGTCACCTTCGAAACTGATACCGTTGGTGTGCATCATGTCAAACTCGGCGATCCGGAACGGAGGAGCAACCTTATTTTTGACGATCTTCGTTTTGACGCGTTGGCCGACCTGCTCCTCACCGTCCTTCAGTGCTCCGATGCGACGCACATCGATCCGGCACGAGCTATAGAACTTCAGTGCACGACCACCGGGCGTGGTTTCGGGACTTCCGAACATCACGCCGACCTTCTCACGGATCTGGTTAATGAAGATCACGGCGCACTTACTCTTCGCAATCGCACCGGTCAATTTTCGAAGTGCTTGGCTCATCAGCCGAGCTTGCAAACCAACATGGCTATCGCCAATCTCACCTTCAAGCTCTTTCTTTGGGACAAGAGCGGCCACCGAGTCAATGACGATCACGTCGACCGCGTTACTCTTGACCAGCATTTCACAAATCTGCATCGCTTCTTCACCGCTGCCTGGCTGGCTGACCAGCAGCGTGTCCAATTCGACACCCAACTTCTTTGCCCAGCTTGGATCAAAGGCATGCTCGGCATCGATGATCGCCGCAATGCCATCTTTTTTCTGAGCTTCGGCACAAACATGCAACGCGAGTGTGGTTTTCCCGCTCGACTCTGGCCCGTAGATCTCGATGATTCGGCCGCGAGGAATTCCCTGTCCGCCGAGTGCCATATCGAGTGAAAGGCTGCCGGTTGGAATCCCATCGATGGAAAGCTGCGTAGAAGCACCCAGGGGCATGATGGAGCCCTCACCGAACGATTTTTCAATCTGTTGCAGTGTGGTCGCCAAGCCTGGTTCACGATCCAAAACTGCCTTTAATTTTGGGTCGGTCTTGGGAGCTTTCGAAGAAGTCGCTTTTTTCTTTGCCATGGTTCATTCCTTTTGAGTGCCAGGTCCGATTTAGCAGAAAACTTACCCGTCAATGATGAGAGTCACAACCAAATCGCCGTGGAAAACTTGTCGGTGTCAGTCAAATTATCGATCCTCGGCGGACACATTCGGTCACCCGTCCGCTGAACGGGATAACAATCGAAGACGAGAACGATTTCGGCAGCAAGGATTGCTTTCAAAATTGCCGCTCATGCCCGTCGCTCGCGGTCTTGCTGCCCCGAATCATGCGGATTTTTTCCGCCGGTTGGGTTGTGCTATGGTTCCCATCCACAAACTCACGTGGCTTTCTCTCTTTCCTCCACCCGATGACCTTGTCCGAATCCGCACTCACTGTCGAAGACATCTTGGGCGCGGGCGGTCGCATCGCGGCGCGGATGGAAAACTACGAGCCACGGCCACAGCAGCTCGAAATGGCCGACGCGGTCTATCGGGCGTTCCGAAGCAATCAACACTTGGTTGCCGAGGCTGGCACGGGTACGGGCAAGAGTTTCGCCTACCTGATTCCCGCAGTGCTTCACGCGACCGGAGACCCGGCGATTCAGAACGACCAGGGTGCCCAACGGCAGCCACGCGTTTTGATTTCGACGCACACGATTAGCTTGCAAGAACAGCTGATTCGTAAGGACGTACCGCTGCTCAACGCCGTGATCCCTCGCGAGTTCTCCAGCGTGCTGGTCAAGGGACGAGGAAATTATCTTTCCAGGCGACGTCTCGAACGAGCATTCGGAAAGATGACCTCGCTGCTCGGTTCAGACTTGAAGTATCAACAACTTCGATCAATCGCTAACTGGGCGGCGAAGCATGACGATGGTTCACTCGCATCCATGCCGCTCCGTCCCGATGCCGACGTTTGGGATGAGATCGTGAGCGACACGGGGAACTGCCTGCGAAGCAAGTGTTCCCATTTCAAGAGTTGTCACTATTTCAGGGCGCGACGCCGAGCCATGCATGCCCAGTTGCTTGTCGTCAATCACTCGCTGTTCTTCAGCGACCTGGCCTTGCGAAGAGACGGCGTCTCGCTGTTACCCGATTACGACGCTGTTGTGCTCGATGAGTGCCACACCATCGAAAGCGTTGCCGGTGATCATTTGGGGCTACGAATCGGCAGCGGCCAGCTAACGTTCCTTTTCGATCGGCTTTACAACCCGCAGACGCAAAAGGGGCTGTTGGTCGAAAAGGAACTGCAGGGCTTGCAGTCGCTCGTCGATCGGCTTCGTTTTGCACACAGCACGTTCTTTGCAGACCTACTCGACTGGAAGAATCATCACGCGCCGGAGAACGGTCGTGTCCAGGCGGCGGACGTCGTGAAGGATCCGTTGACGACACCGATGCGGGAGTTGGCTCGTAAACTTCTGGTTCATGCGGAAGCAGCAAGCGATGACGCCGAGCGACTCGACTTTCAATCATCGCACGATCGACTGACGCTTCTGGCCGGCGGCCTTGAACGGTGGCTCAAGCAAAAGGATGCGGATTCCGTCTATTGGATGGATGCGAAAATCACACGAACGGGCATGGACAAGATCGAACTGTTTTCATCTCCGATTGATGTCGGTGCGGCACTTCGAGAGACACTCTTTCAGTCCGATCAGATTCGAAGCGTTGTCATGACCAGCGCGACGATAGCCTCCGGTGATGACGATCGATTCGAGTTCTTCCGGTCGCGAATCGGACTCTCCGGTGGGATGAACGTGCGAGTCGGAAGTCCATTTAACTACGCCGAGCAGTCGCGAATCATTTTGGTCGAAGGCCTTCCCGACCCCTCGCGACGTCGCGTTGAATTTGAAAGTCAACTCCCCGACCAAATTCGTTTTTTTGTCGGCAAGACGAACGGACGCGCGTTTGTCTTGTTCACCAGTTACTCACTGATGAACCAATGCGCGAGCCGCTTGAGTGGATGGTTCGCGAAACAGGAAATTCGCTTGTACACGCAGGGCGGCGATCAGAGCCGGACTCAGATGGTCGACGCGTTTCGGCGTGAGCCCGGTGTGCTCTTTGGTACCGACAGCTTTTGGCAAGGGGTCGATGTACCGGGAGATGCCCTGAGTAACGTGATCATCACGAAACTTCCGTTTTCCGTGCCGGACCATCCACTGTTAGAGGCGCGTTTGGACGCGATTCGCGAAGGTGGCGGGAATCCCTTTTTTGACTACCAGTTACCGGAAGCGGCGATCAAGTTTCGTCAGGGCGTCGGACGACTGATCCGAACGCGAAACGATCGCGGTGTCGTTGTCGTCTTGGATCCTCGCGTCAGGACAAAGCGATACGGAAAGTTGTTTCTTGATTCACTACCCAAACAACCGATCAAGATCGTTTCTGCTTCAAGCGTCTTAAATCATTGACTTGATCAGCGAGCATTCGAGATGGTTACAATGACTTGAAACCTGCATTCTCGAACTCGAGCCATTTTCCATTCATGTGCGACCAAGACCACTTCGAAGAAGACCTCAAAAAGTACTCTCGCCGTGACCTCGGTGCGCTCGCGGCACTGGGTGTCGGTGCAACCTTCATCCTGCCGAAAGTAGCGGACGCGGCTAAAGTCTCTGAGAAGGATGTCACGATCAAAACTCCCGATGGTCAGTGCGACGCCTTCTACGTCACCCCCGAATCCGGAAGCCACGCTGCCGTTTTGATTTGGCCGGACATCTTTGGACTTCGCCCCGCGTTCCGACAGATGGGAAAACGCCTGGCCGAATCGGGATACAGCGTCTTGGTGGTCAACCCGTTTTATCGCTCGCAGAAAGCTCCCACCGCCGCGAAGGGCGCGAGCACACCGATTAAAGATGTCATCCCGCTTTACCGCAGTCTCAGTGCCACGACGCACAACACGGATGCCGAGGCCTTTGTAGAATGGCTAGACATGCAGCCTGAAGTCGACAAGACTCGAAAGATCGGAACGACGGGTTACTGCATGGGTGGACCGATCGTGATGCGAACGGCTGCGGCCGCCCCCGATCGTGTCGGCGCTGCGGCCACATTTCACGGAGGAGGTTTGGCAACTGATGCACCGGATAGCCCGCATCGTTTGATCCCCAAAATGAAGGCCAGCTTTCTGGTTGCCATCGCCGAAAACGACGACAAACGAGACCCAGAAGCGAAGTCCACATTGAAGGAAGCCTTCGGTGAAGCAGGATTAGCCGCCGAGATCGAAGTCTATCCGGCCGGTCACGGTTGGTGCCCTCCCGACACACGTGTCTATAACGAAGAGCAAGCTGAGAAAGCCTGGAAACGCATGCTCGTACTCTTCGAGAACGCCCTAGCCTGAAACGAATTGCATGATTTTCGGCAGCAGTTCGCGCAGCGCCCGAGAACGATGGCTGATCGCCCGCTTGACGCTCAAGTTGAGGTCGGCGAACGTCCTATGATATTCGACGATTTCGAAGAGCGGGTCGTATCCGAAGCCGCCCTCGCCTGAGGGTTCGGTGCGAATCCTGCCCCTACAAATTCCATTCGCCGTCACTTGAACGCGGCCTTCGGGGTCGGATAAGCAAATTTCACATCGATAGTGCGCGCCACGATTCTCCCAGGGAGTTTCGCCGAGTTCGGCGAGCAGCTTTTTATTGTTGGCCGCGTCATCACCGTGTGTTCCGGCGTACCTCGCCGAGTAAACACCTGGCTCACCATTGAGCGCATCGACGCACAAGCCGCTGTCTTCGGCCAAGACCCATCGCCCAAGATGTTTGGCTTGCTCCGTCGCTTTCAGGGCCGCATTCTCAGGGAACGTCGTACCCGTTTCTTCAACTTCGATCGCTCCCGGTATTTCAGAAAGCGACTGCAGTTGAAAGTGGCTTTCGGGCAAGAGCAACCGAAGCTCCACGAGTTTCTTCTGGTTGTGCGTCCCGAGCACTAAGTCGAACATATCTTTTTCCGGAAGAAATTCTTTTGGGCGGCAATCAAGCCCAGACACCTTGGGCCACCATGCGGTAAGACGACGGTCTGTGAAAGCGTCTGATCATTGAGAAGAGTAACTCTCGACCGCTTGAGCATCCAATCCTATCAGCCGCATCCGTGTTGTCGATTAGCCATGTCATCCACCTTCCAAGCCGAATCACAAGAACTACGTCCGCTCGATGAATTCAATCAGACGCTAGCGGATCATGTTCATCCGAGCGATTGGACGAATCCAACGCCTTCGGGTCGATACAACTTGGTCGTCATCGGCGCCGGCACGGCAGGCTTGGTCACTGCGGCGGGGGCCGCCGGTCTTGGTGCAAAGGTCGCACTGATCGAGAGGAACTTGATGGGCGGTGATTGCCTAAATGTCGGCTGCGTTCCCAGTAAAGCCTTATTGAGTGCGGCGCGGACTGCTGCCGCCGTGAGAGATGCCGGCGAATTTGGCGTCGAAGTCGATGGGCATCATGTGGACTTTGCGGCGGTGATGCGTCGGATGCGTCGTTTGCGAAGTGAAATCAGCCCACATGATTCCGCGAAGCGATTCGCGGAATTGGGCGTTGATGTGTTCATCGGAAGCGGGCAGTTCGTCGGTGACGGCAAGGTTCAAGTCACCGCCGACAACGGGGACGTCTCTGATTTGGAATACAAACGTGCGGTCATTGCGACAGGAGCACGTGCGGTTCAGCTCCCGATCCCGGGCATCGAAGAGGTTTCGCCGTTGACAAACGAGTCTCTGTTTTCACTCACCGAACTACCAGAGCGACTGACGGTGATAGGGGGCGGGCCCATCGGCAGTGAGATGGCGCAGGCCTTCGCACGCTTTGGCGCCAAAGTCACGCAGATCGAGCAAGCCGATCACATTCTTGCAAGAGAAGACTCGGACGCCGCGCTAGTCGTCCAAGAGAGCATGCAGCGGGATGGTGTAGAATTTGTTTTGAATGCCAACGTCGTTCGCTTTGAACGACGCGGCGACGAAAAAATTACCGTCTATCGAAAAGGCGATGAGGAGCTGGAAATCAGTAGCGATGAAATCTTGATCGGCATCGGACGAAAACCGAACGTCGAAAATCTGGGGCTTGAGAACGTCAACGTCCAATTCGACGGGCGAACGGGTGTTGAGGTGAGCGATCGAATGCAAACCTCGAATCCTTCCATCTACGCTGCCGGCGACGTCGCGTCGCGATTCAAGTTCACGCACGCGGCTGACTTCCAAGCCCGTCTCGTGATCGGCAACACGCTTTTCCACGGTCGCGGCCGGGCGAGCAAACTTGTTGTCCCTTGGAGCACCTATACGTCTCCGGAACTCGCACACGTTGGGCTGCTACCCGATCAAGCAAAGGAACTGGGCATGGAGATCGACACGTACACCCAACCGCTCTCGGGCGTTGACCGGGCAATCCTGGAGGGTCGAACAGAAGGCTTCGCGCGTGTCCACGTGCGTAAAGGGACCGATAAGATCATCGGCGCCACGGTCGTCGCGGAAAATGCCGGCGACTTGATCAGCGAGATCACGATGGCGATGACGCACGGACTGGGGCTTGCGAGGATCGGCAGTACGATCCATTCCTACCCGACGACCGGCGATGTGGTTCGCAAACTGGGCGATCAGTACAACAAGACGCGACTCACACCAACGGTTGCAAAACTCTTTAAACGCTGGCTGGCCTGGACCCGGTAACATGCTCACGGTTTCGATACCGATGAACCAATGGGCGATAGCTTCGGTTTTTCGGTAACAACGGCGGCTACGTCGTGCGGCTCAATTCAAAAGTTTAACGTCGACGAAGCACTAAACACCCACACCTGCCTCGGCGGCGTCTGAGCTTTCGGGTTCCGCATCCGTTTCCGCTGCTGAATCCTCTGGCGACTCGGTCGTATCTGAATCGGTCGCGTCCGTCGACTCATCCGACTCCGATCGTTTGAACCGCAGGATAAGGGTATCGTCCTTGACGGTGATCTCTTCGAACTGCCGCATAAACTCGGCCTGCTCGGGATCCTCGTAAAGTCCCTTGGCCAAATTCTCCTGAGCTAATCCGGCCATAAATTCTGCTGGAACCGGTTCACCGTTTACTTCCGCCTCGACAGCGGTCACGATCAGGACTCCGCCGGACATCGAAACGTCGAACGTCGCCGAACCGTTGAAGAATCGGTCCTTTGCCACCGGAAGGAACGTGAGTGGGATGCTCACCTCGCCCGACACTTGATCGTTTTCAATGGTCACAAAGACTCTTCCTTTGAAGTCTTCGTTGTCGGAGATCATGGCGTTGATGTCGTCCGCCGTTAGCACCAGATCCTCGTCTGGGACTTCGCCTTCATTCAACTTTTCGTTGAAGGCATCCATCCGAGTGCGGAGGGCCTCCATCTCTTCTTCGGTGTACTCAACCGTGGGCAGCTTGACCGATTCGGTCGAAGTGTACTTGTTGATCTGACCCTTTAAGAAAAAGTACATTCCGACGCCGCCGCAAATGCACAATGCGACAAAGAGACCGACGGCGATGAGGCAACCCCACAGGCAGCCTTTCCCCGATCCGGATGACTGAACGGCTGGTCCTTCTTGATACTGCGGCTCTAGTGCGTTTGACATGCTTTTCGACGTCTACTCAAAGAGAGGTGTTTGGACGTGATCGCTACTTCGTGCGTCCTGTCAAAATATTGGCGAAAAACACTTGCATTTGGGGCGCGCTCCTCCCCGGCGTTCTCCCACCACCGCGACTATTGGAGCGAGGTCCGCGTGCCGAAGCAAGACGTACGCGACATTCGATCTTCGAGACAAATTATCGTAGGCTTGAATCCGGGACCGCGGAAACGCGAACGCCAAATCGGTTTTCATACCGGTTCGTCTCATTCACGAAGTCGATTTCGGCGTCTTGGTTTTCAAACCGAAACCGTTCCACCGGTGGCGGTTTGATCGGCTTGATGGAGTAGAACTCCAAAAGCGAAATCATCCTGCGACGAAGTGACTGATCGTGAGTGGACCCGCCTTCATCTTCGAGCGGATCGCTCCAGTGTTCGATGCGAACCGGAAGGCCGCGACCGAAACTCGTCTCCGGATCATCTTCCTGGGCGATCGCGACATTCACACGTGTGGGAAGGTATTCCGGCCATGCTCGGCCGCCCAGCATTCCATGAATCTGTTCCCGTTTGGAGGGTTTTAGGTCACCCATCACGACAAACAACTTTCGTTCATCTAGCAAACTGGTGCCAAGCCTCAGGTCAAAGTCACGGGAAATCACATCCAGCATCTCCGCCGGACCACCAATCAACATGCTTGGACGGATACGTTCGGCCGTTGATGAAAGCCGCGCTCCTTCGTCCAGCCAACCCACATCGACTCGGCTCAGCGTTACCGCTTCGGAAATCTCGCGTCGTGTCCATGCGAGTCTGCCATCGCTTATCTGTTGCAACGTGTGCTGGCTCACTCCGTCGTGCAACGTCATTCGGAAAGAGAACTGCGACGTTCCGCCGCCGACCTGCAAGTAGCTGCCGGTTCCCGCACCGATGACTTCGCGGCCCGTCGTGTGAACTCGCTGTCTCACTTTGCAGTCAAACGACTCACCAAATGCGAGACGCTCAATGACCTGTCTCAATACTTTGTGGGCGGCGGGGTCATCCAGGGGCTTTGAATCTGACGACGCAGCTTGGCTCGGCCCCGTTGCGCAGGTGAGATGGGATGGCCAGAGAACGATGAAAGCGGCAAAAAGCAACATGATGACGCGTCGAAACCGGCTGTCATCCATGATCGTGAAACGCGGTTTCCCGAGGTTATGTGGTTCGTCGTGATGGTGCCGATCCATCTTCATAACGGGGTTATGGCGATTTTTCCAAAGAATCTGCACGCCACGTGCCGATGGAATCTCCACGTAGTCGGTCTGTCGACGCACCGACGCGAACCTACAGAGGTTTCGTTGCACGCGTCTACCCGGATCGGCCTTCGTAACTTCAGCATTGAAACTTCAGCCCAGGCGGGAGTCGTCCCGCAAACCGCATTCGAGCGCGGTACTACCCAAGGAATGGGGGAAAAGATGAAACGATTCGTCACTCACTTGTCGCTGATTGCGGCTGGTGCGATGGTCGCGACCGGATGCGTACCGACTCGCCACAACTTGCCACCGGCACAGCGACTGATGGAACCGGGCCCCGGCGTCGGCGGCCCCGGGCCAGGTGTTCTTGGTCCACAGCCTTACGCCGGAGCTTCGGCAGCTGGAACCGCCGGTGCAGCTTCGATCGCGAAGAGCGAAGCTGAGTCCGCCGACAAACTCGCCGTCAACGATGGCGACGGTGAGATTCAACAGGTCGGCTTCTTCGACGGAGCCTGCGCCACGGGCAACTGCGGTGGAACGGGCGGTATTCCTGCCGGTGGTGGGATTATCTCCGGAGGCATGATGCCCGCACCCGTGATGCAGCCTGTCCAAGTCACGTTCGGTCGCCCCGAAGGCATGCAGGTTCGCTACGACTCAACCGGTGGCGGCATGTTCGATAGCGAGCCGTTGATCGTGCCCGCTCGTCAGAACTTTCCACAGGGTGGATTGTTTCGGATCAAGCTGACAAATATTCCTGGCCGCGAGGGTGTCGAGCTTTATCCGACGATCGAGCTCGCCTTCGCGAATCCTCGCACGGGTGCTTACCTCGCACACAACTCGATTCCGATTCAATTCGATGAAGAGGACTTCGATCAGGTCGTGACCGGCAACTTCGTCACGAAGGTGCTCTACCTTCCTGATCCCGATTTCCAAGGCCCCGCGTTGGCGGGAATCGATACGCTGGTGAGCACGCGACTTGATCCGGGCATCGACCCGATCGTCGAAGCGGACCGACGCGGATCGATTCTGGCCATCATTCGGCTCGGCGACAAAGACATTGAGATGCCAGGTTCCGGCATGATGGGTGCCGGCTTCGCACCTCCGATCGCCGGACTGCCGGCTCCGTTTGCACCCGCGTCGACGGATGGCTGCGGACCCAACGGCGGTGTCTGTGCAACGACCCCGCCACAGCTTCCAGGCATGATCGCGGGCGTCAACGCTCCGCAATACGGAATGCCGATGAGCGGAACACCGATCGGACTGCCCGGACCGCCACACATTCCGTTGGGCTCGCCAGCCGGTCTGAAGAAGCACGTGATGCGAAACCGCACGCCGATGCACCTGCCGCAACCGGTGGACACGCTCAAGATGACTGTTCGGCATCAACCTGGATACAGCTATCCAAATCCGGTTAGCCGCGTCCGCATCACCGAGCAGAACATCCATCCGGGTGTTCCGAATCAACGCGGGCTCTATCAGCATCAGAGCCAAGCCGTCGATCCGAACTGCCAACCGTAGGCTGGGATCGGCACCAGTGAAAATGCCTGGGCGTCGTCATCCGCTTCGGATGATCGACGCCCTTCGTTTAAGCGGAGACACGACGACGTTTCGTTCGCCGCATCTCCTTGATAATCAGAGCCGGCGGATACGTGAAAGGATTCATCATGCACCGACGCGTCTTGCGACCGGGATCGAGAAACCGCTCGAGGAGTGTCTCGGTCACAGTTGACCGTACGAACTATCTTCTCGTCTTTGCGATCTGGTTCGTTCTCTCCATCGGTGCCGTCTGTTCGGCACAAGACCCGCTTCCGCTTCGCAGCGGACATCCGCTGTATCATCGTACGCTTCCACCCGGGGCAGTCTGGCAAAGTCCTGCGGCGACGACCATGCACCAAGGTGCGTTCCAGCCCGTCGCCTTTCATGGTCCCGAGGGCGTTACTTTCTCAATGCCCGAAGGCGGCGCGTTCGCGAAGGGACAGGAGAAGCTGATGGCGGGCCTCATGGTGGGTGCGGTTTATCGATTCCGCGTGGCAAATATCCCAGACGCAATCGGTGCGGAGCTTTACCCGACGGTCGAACTCATCGGCAGACTCTACCCACCGGCGGGACTGGAGACCTCTTTTCCGATTCCCATCACGCTCAGTCAAACCGACTTGGAGAACGCGATGGAAGGAAACTTGGTGACCCGCGTGATCTATCTCGAAGACCCGCAGTCGGCGGCACCGCTCGCGAAAACAAATTCGGATTCGCGGCCGATCGATATTCCGCTCAATGCCGACGCGATGGCCACCGCAGACAGCTATGGTCGTCCGATCGCGATCTTGCGAATCGGCTCAAAAGCACCGCCGCGACAAACGGAGCTGCAAGCGCCGTTTTATTTCGGATTTCCCACTTGGGCTCCGATCTTTCAACCCGAGACTCAAATCCGGTAACGCGTCCGACCCACACGCGGTTCCCAAGGACTCAAGAGAACACGCCATGAAGCGACAACGAACGCAGACTCCGTCGCACATCGCTATTCAAAGCAGACGCTGCATCGATTGCTTATTGGTAATCGCGTTCGTGTCCTTGCTGAGCACCGGGTGCCAATCCACGAATACGCTGACGAGTTCCGTCCGCGAAGCAGGTATCGCGCCCGGGCTACAAACTTCAGCGTCGAAGACTCCCTCGGCCTCTGCGGAACGCGAAACAACAGAGGTGGTTGCCGAAGGAGCAACATCTCCAAATGCAGACGTTCAACAAGTTGGCTTTGCGGAAAGACTCGCCGCGAGACGAGCTTGCGGACCCTGCAATGAAATGGAGCAATGCGGTGACTGCATGGAGGCATGCGGCCCCGGCGTCACCTCGCCGATGATTCAGCTCGGACGACCTGTGGATCCTCAGGAATTTTTGTGCAACGGTGGCGACAAGGAACCGACGGCTTACTTGATCAGCGACGACACAATCACCGGACTACAAGCGCAGGATGCCGTTGTGCATTACACGACGGAAGCGGGCGACATCGAGTTTCAAGCGAGTAACCGCGTTTGTCTCTATTCGCCGAGATTCGGATCCATAAGGCAAATCAGCGGAGCGGTCGCCGGCGAGAAAGCGATCGGCCCTCGAAACACGGCCCTACCCGTCGGGCTTGAAGGTCTGAATCTCAACCAACCCAGCCTGGTCGCGATGGATATCGACGAACTCGGACATGCCAACGTTGCACGGCGACTCGATGCCGTCCGCGATCGCAACCGTGGCGTTCCCGTCAATCAATCCATCGAACCCGTCATCGCCGAAGACGTCCTCGAAATCCTCGCCACGCTCGATTCGCGGGCACTGCAGCGTTTGGACGAGAGCCAGATCGCCTTGCTAGAGAAAGGAAGCCTGGCGGCTCGATCCTGGATGATTCGCGATGCCGTCGAAGTCATGATCGAAAGCATACTCCCGCCGACGCTGATTCGAGACCAATCGGTTGAAGCTTTGGTAGTCTATGACTTCCCAGATGCGGGGCGGTTGGAGATTGTGAAAGTTGCGGATCGCGATCATGCGGCACTTGGAGAGGAAGTTCAGTTTGCAATTCACGTGCGTAACGTCGGCGATTCGGTGGTCCGCAACGTGCAGATTGCGGACAGTCTGCTTGCTCGACTCGAGTACGTGGAAGGCTCGCAAGAATCGACGCCGGAGTCCGCTTTCGAAGCTCGCGGAAATGAGGCCGGCTCGGTCAAGCTTTTGTGGACGCTCAAGGAGCCTATGGAAGTCGGCGAATCGGCGACGATCAAGTTCCGCTGCAAGGTTCGCTAGTCAGCCGATTCTAGGAAGAGAGGCGTCATGAGCGGCGTCTCGATCAACCCATATCAGCCGCGTGTCGACAGAGGATCGATCAGTCACAAGCTACTGATCGATGGAACGATTACCGAGCAAGACTATGCTTCCTTGCTGCCTCGGCGTGACTTCGAGTCAGTCTTACTCGGGATTCTCTTCTTCCTCCTCATCCTGGTGACCACCATCGTTTCGTTGGCGGTTGTCGCGAGTGTCGTGAAGAACGGCTGGGATTTGTTTGTGGTTCCTGCTGCGGCGATCGTGCTTCTTTGCACGGCGGGATCGGCCTTCCTATTTGCGCACACCCGTCCGCTCGCCCGAGCACGTCGACTTCTCAAAATGTGGCCAGACCTCCTATGCCACGTCCAGGGGTCACTTTCGGAAACCGGACTCCATTTCTTTGATGGGCAGCGCCGGTACTGGTTTTCATCGGGTCGTCTTTCAAAGACTTCCGTCACCGATGAGGGGGTTCGAATCTATCTCGATGAAAATCCACTTCGATTCTTAGCAATCAGCCGCCAGATGATTGACGGTTTCGATCTGTTGACGGCAAATCGCTTGAAGCAAATTTGGCAAGATTCGACACCGAAAGATGACTCGCCGCAGATTGGTTCTTGGTCGAACGTCATGCCGAAACCCAAAGGTGCCGTCGGCTTCGAAGGGTGGGTTTCAATCGAGCAGCCGCTGCGGACCGCCGAGATGAGCCAACGAATCAAGATTGAAGTTGGAACGACCGCGATTGTTGCTTTCATCACGCCATTCACCACTGGATGGGCTCAATACTTCTTTTTTGTCCTCTTCACTATCAGCGTGCTATCGCTCGCAAACTGCGTGCGAAAGTACTATCGCGGAAAATCCGTGCAGACTTGGCATCAATACGGATGGATCAATTCGACGCACATCGCCTTGCTTGCGGAAGGTTACGGAGAGCAAATTCCGATCAGCGATATTGCAAACCACTTCGACCATGATCAATCAATCACGCTACAATCCGCATCTAACCGGTATTACTTCTTGATGCGGGAACAATTCCAGAGTGATGACGACTGGAGCCGAATGCTGGCCTACTGTGGGGTAGAGAAAAAGAACCAATCATCGTGACCGAACGACAGAATTTCTATGTTTGCTCGTATTGCAGTTTTGGCTTGTTGCACGGCGTTTTCTGTGGAAGCGTCGGGAGATGATTCTGACGCAGTCCCGCTTGACGTGTTTCTCTTCGCCGGACAATCGAACATGGTGGGCGCTGATGCGAATGCAGCTTTGCTGCCCACCGATAAGGGTGATGCAAACATCTGGTTTTGGTTTTCCGTAGGTGACCCTCCGCCGGACAAATATGATTCGACGTCAAACCAGTCGTGGACAACACTTCGACCACAACCGAAAGGAAATCCCGCGCCGTACAACAGCCGGCAACGACAGTGGGGCAACTTTCATACGAAAGCGGGCTTTGGTCCTGAGATTGGTTTTGCTCGTTCGTATCTCGACAATGAAATGGCGACCGCTGCTAAACCAAGGTCCGAGAACGGTCGTCCTCCATTCGCCATCCTCAAGGTTGCCTACTCGGGCACATCGGTCGAGAACGATTGGGATCCAAGGCAATCCGATGGAGACAATAGTTGCTACGCGGCGCTGATTCGTGAGTATCGCCACACCGAGCGATCTGCGCGTGTGAAGGGCTTTCAGCTTCGGCCCGCCGCTTTCTTCTGGATTCAAGGCGAAAGCGATGCAGGTCCCGCGAGGGTCGAGCTTTACCAGAACCGGCTGCATCAGATGCTTTTATGCCTTCGCGAAGATCTGTCGAATACCCGTCTGCCTTGCTTTCTGGGTGTCAACACAAAGTTTGGCAAAGGACGTGTCGCCGGCATGGAATCGATCGTGGCTCAGCAAAAAGCACTCGCACGATTGCCACAAATTAATTACGTGGATACGACCAACGCTACAACGGCCAATCCGCAACACTTTGACACGGAAGGGACTCTTCTGGTCGGACGATTGTTGGCAGAGGCGTTTGAAGAACACTGCCGTAAGGACGAGGCTTCGCATTGATTTAGGGCGCGATGCACGAGTTACGCAAAGCTAGTGAAAGAGTTCCATACGGTCGCGCGATCCGGTAAGGCCGCGTTCTTTTCGAAATTCTTCCAAGCTCAGCCGGGTGGATACGGGGGAAGGTGATCATTCATGCTGAAACAACGTTACGCGAATGACGCAATTCCCCGCTCCAAATAATGCAGCCATCTCGCCGAACGTGGATGAAGCTTTGGATACGCTCGCAATCTTGCGGCCTCCGACTTCATCCACTCGTGCCACTCTCGGTCACGTCGCCGCATCAGGATTGGCCCGAGGTGGAACGCAAGTTCTCGACTTAGGCCGTGGTAGCACTCGTCTTCAGCAGTCTCACAAGCTTTTGGATGATACCGGTAGTCGAGGATTGTGTACCAACGTGATTCATGAATCACTCGCTCGTCACGCAGTTCGAATTGGTGCTCGAACATCCACTTCCGGATCACATCGACGTGTGAGTTGGGCTGCAACACGACGTGCGAGGAAATGGCCTCGGGGTATCGCTCGAGGATTCGCACCATGAGTTCGCCTCCCATGCCGCAAATCGAGATGCAATCGGCCTCTCCGGGCTCCAATCCACTTAAACCGTCCGCGTGACGAACTTCAGCCGATAGATGTTGCAGCGTTTGCCGCGATCGCAGCATTGGAGATTCGTTCCTTTCAATCGCGATCCCGAACTCGATCTGTTGCCGCAGCAGCAGGTGCTCGAGCAGATATCCATGATCCGACCCGATGTCTGCCAATGTCGGCCCGGTGACCATGGAAGCGACCGTCGAGAGCCGCTTGCCGAGCCTCCGCTGCGTCCGCATCACGTTCTAATTCGTGATGCAGAAAAGATGTCGTTCGCCGCGAATGAACAACTCGTCGTCCACCGGTGCAGGCGTCGTGTCGACCGTTTCACCGACCGAGTTGATTGCGACGACCTCCAACTTTTCCGAATCCTTAATCACCACGGTGGTCCCACTACGTCCCGTCAAATAGACGTATCCACCTGCGGCAATTGGCGACGCATAGGTCGTGCGGATACTGGGCAATCGTTGAGCTTGGTAGAACGGCTTTCCGGTCGCAACATCGAGGCAAGTCAGAATGCCAGTCTTGGCCTTGTGAAAGTAAAGCCGATTCTCAGAGAGCAACAGCGACGCGATGTCCGGCGTGTCTCGATTGATTGCCCACACCACATTTCTGCTTCCTTGAATGTTCCCATTTCCATCAGGAAGAAACGCCGCCATAAATGCGCCGCGGAATCCACTTCCGACAACCACACGCTCACCATCAAACACCGGCGTCGCCACGGGGCGTTGTGTTTGTCCCGCACAACGCCACAGTTCTTTACCTGTTTCGAGGTCATACGATCGGGCATAGTTTTGCCCATTCATCACAATCTGCTTTCCCGAGTCCGTTTCGATAATCAGTGGCGTCGCCCAGCAGGAGGGTTCGTCGCGATCGACCTGCCAAATCGTTTTGCCCGTTCGTTTATCGAGTGCAAACAGTGAAGAAGGCCCTTCGTGATCCCAAGGCACGATCAGCTTGTCACCGGCGATCGTGGGTGAACTGCCTTCGCCGAACGTACCTCGCGTCACCATCTTTCCGAGGTCTTTGCGTGACCAAACCGGCTCGCCGGCGATCGTAAAGCAATAAAGACCTTGAGAACCAAAGTGTGCGAAAACCAACTCGCCATCTGTGCAAGGAGAGGCCGGCGCGAAATTATTGGTCGAGTGCGTCCCCCCGACGGGCCGCATCGTGACCGCAGTGCGTTCCCACTTCAACGATCCATCGTTTCGATCGAAGCAAAACAGTTTGAAATCGAGCAGAGGAAGCTGACGCCCCGAAGTCCGCCCGTTCGCCACAGCCGTGACAACGAACACGTTGTCATTCCAAATCACCGGTGAGCCGGAACTGCTGCCGGGTATCGCGACCTTCCACTTTACGTTCTCGTTGCTGGACCATTTCACCGGCGGGGAGGCGGTCGTTGAAGTGCCGTTGCCCGTCGGACCTCGCCAGTGTGCCCATTGGGAGTCGCTCGGTTCCACGGCAAACGTCTGGTTCGACGAGAACGCCAGGGTCGCCGCAAGGAAGGTGGCGAGAAAGGCAGCGTGTTGAGACATCGAAATCCTCACTTGGGACATACGAACGAAGATGTAACAGGCAGGGACGTATTTTACTCCGGAAGTGTATTCTTCCGGGCAATCAGCGAATCGGATCAAAACCCAGAGCCCTGCGAATCAGCCCAATCTGTCCGGCATGCGTGTGTTCGTGCAGCGGGCAGAAGAGTATCGCGCCCAGCTTGATCGGGTATGCGGCATACGGCATCTCGACCGGTTCCATCAACACTTCGGCGGATGCTTGGCGTACCGTTTCCAATCCCAATTCGAGCACGCGTTCCAGGCGCTCGTAAAGCTCGGCGGGACTAGGTTGGCTGGTGGGATCGGCTTTGGGTTCGGAACCGCGACCGAAGGCCTTTCGGAACTTTCCCGGGATGAGTTTCAAGTCATCGGGTTCGCGTCCGCGGATCCGAAACACGAGCAGCCCGTACTGACTGACCGCCAAGTGCCCGACTTGCCACGCAATATTGCACGGCAATCCCTCAGGAACCTTGAACCAATGCTCTTCGGGTGTCGCGTCCAACAGACCAAGTGTGTACTCGCGAGCGAATCGGATTTGATCGATCGCGCCTTGGGCGATGATTCGGGCAGACTCGGGTGTGGGCAAGCTGATCGGATTCAGCGTCGAAGAATCGTTGGATGACATGGCCGTCGACCGATTGTGAAAGAGGAATCCAAATGAAACGTCACACGCCTGAAGTGATTCGCGTTCAGCTGACAAGTTTGCCGTCCAGCAACTGCCGACGCTCATCCATCGCCGCTGCCAGAGACTCGCTGTGAGTGACGCAAATCAGAATTGCATCGTTGTCTTTTTGTAATTGCTTAAGGACTTCCGTGACCGCCTCCGCCGTGTGACGGTCCAGGTTACCTGTCGGCTCATCGGCCAAGATTAGGGAAGGCGACATCAGCAGCGCCCGCGCGATCGCGACGCGTTCGCGTTCGCCTCCGGATAACTCGCTGGGAAGATGCTGCGTCCGCTCACCAAGACCGACATCCTTCAACAGCTTATTCGCTCTCTGGATCTGATCATCGCTCGCCGTCCCGGTCGCCAACGTTGGAACGAGCACGTTTTCGATGACCGTCAACTGTGGCAGCAGGTGATGGTCCTGAAAGATGAATCCGATCTTATGATTTCTCCAGTGAGCCAACTCCTTTTCGCTCAACACCAACGGGTTCTCACCGTCGATTTGAATCGTCCCTTCATCGGGTTGATCCAACGTCCCGAGGATGTGCAGCAACGTACTCTTGCCGCTGCCGCTCGGACCGACGATCGCTAGCGACTGACCACCGGAAAGGGACAAGGATACATCTCGCAAAACGGTCAGAGGCTCGCCCGTCGTGGGGAAGGACTTCGAAAGATTCTGAACGGAAAGTGCGGTCATGAATCCGTCGTGGGCTGGTGATCTAAAAGGTCGGTGCAAAGCGCAAGTGTCGCGACGCCATAGAAGGTGTATTCGACATCTGCCGTTTGATCGAGTTCAAATCCGGTGAAGCCTCCGTCAATTTGCTCCATCGAACGTGCGTATCTCAGGGCGGCCGCCGCATCGATGACGCCGGGGTTCTGCAGATCGACGACCGAAATCAAGCCGGTGCATGTACTCAGTAAATCCGCAAATGGAATTCTCGTGTTTGCCGTAAATCCGCCCTCAGAAGATTGCATCTCGGCAAGAAACTCCAGCGTCTCTTCGTGATCAAATTCGTCCAGCCTTCCCAAACACTTCAGGGTTCCGACGGCCGCCGCCGTGGGATTCACACCCGCTCGTTTTGCGGCGCGAATTTCCAAGAACCCTCCGTCAGGATGCGCTTGTGATTTTAAAAACTCAACAACACGGTCCACATCGCGGGGTGTTTGTTGAATGAGTTCGAGACAAAGCACGGAGAGAAACGTTTGGTAAGTACTGCCCGCTTTGCCTTCCGGGGTTTTCGCGAAACCTCCGTCGCTAGTTCTTAAAGAATCGAGGAGCTTCGCAACGTTTTCGATCCAGGCAGTCTCTTCGTCGGAGACCACCGACTGCCCCGCACCAAGTTCACAGATCGCGGCACCAAACAACAGCGAAATCAGATCCACGATGCCTTCTTGCTTCGTTAGCCTGGTTTGAAGAAACGCGGCGGCGGCGGCGGCGATCTCTTCGGACATAGCATCCAAAACCAGCAAGCTACGAAGGGCGAATGCGGTGTAATAGGGATCGCTCTCGCCCTCTCGTCCGGCGAATCCGCCATCGGACCGCTGCTGCTCAGCGAGCCAAACCGCATGCCGTTGCCTCGTCGCCGGGTCGAGTTTTGCTGCCCCGGCGGCCAGACGAAGTGTGAGGTCTTCGAGATAGGTCAGCAACTCAACCGACGCCCGACGTGTTGAAGTACTCGGGTTCGTTCCCTGACTTCCATTTGATATTGCATCCTAACGAGGCACGCTGTTCCGCCGAAGGTACTTCCCCAGCCAACACGGCATCCAGCGCTGCCCTCAAGTCTTCTCCCGTCACGGGGATATCCGTCTTTGGTCGGGACGAATCGAGTTGTCCGCGATAAACCAGTTTGAGATCCGCATCAAACAAGAAGAAATCGGGTGTGCATGCGGCATGGTAATCCTTTGCGACCGCCTGCTCGCCGTCATAGAGATAAGGGAATTGATACCCCCGCGTCTGTTTCTCCTTCACCATCGCCTTGGGAGAATCGTCCGGGTATTCTTCCGCGTCATTGCTGCTGATCGCAACGACGGAAACGTCCTTTGCGATGTACTCGTTTGTAAGCTCTGCCAACTGACCCGCCACGTGCTTGACGTAGGGGCAATGGTTGCAGACGAACATGACGAGCAACGCCTTCTTTCCCGAAAGGTCGTCCAGAGAGACTTCACCTCCTCCGCATTCGGGGAGTTTAAACGCGGGGGCTTGCGTACCGAGTGGCAACATGGTGCTCGCCGTTCGAACCATTTCAGTCTCCCAGTTTCAATTTGTAAGAACCGTTGATGCCAAGCACAAAGGGGAAGGAGGGTTCTGGTGGAGTGTGGGCCTCTACCGCCCACAGTTGATCGATCCCGTTTGCGTCCGAATTGTAGGAATGACGACTACTGCAAGTCCTCTAAGAGTCGGCCCGGACTTCCCATCATGTTGTAGCCGTTATCGACATGCAGCACTTCGCCGGTGATACCGCCGGACAGTTCGCTGAGGAGAAACGCACCCGTTCGACCGACCTCCTCGTGAGTGATGTTTCGTCCAACCGGAGCCATTTTCTCATAGAGCTTCAACATCCCGTCGACCCCCGCGGCGCGACCCGCAAGCGTTCGCACGGGACCTGCCGACAAAGCGTTGACGCGGATGTCATCGGCGCCCAATTCGAAGGCCGCGTACCGAACCGCTGCTTCCAACGCCGCCTTGCAAACACCCATGACGTTGTATCCGGGCACGCACTTCTCCCCACCAAAGTAGCTCATCGCCGCAATGGCCCCGCCCGGGTTCATGATCGGCCGGGCCGCGGACGCACAAGCCAGCAGCGTGTAGACGCTCACGTCCATCGCGAGTGCAAAACCGGCGCGGCTGCAGTCGACCGTGTCACGCGAAAGATCCTCCCGATCGGCGAATGCGATGGAGTGCAGCACGAAGTCGATCTTGCCGAATTTTTCGGCGGTTGCCTCAAATACGCTGCGGATGTCTTCGTCTTTCTGCGCATCCATGGGTAGCAAGAACGCGGCATTCTCGTGCCGCTCGGTTAGTTTTGAGACGCGGCGACGATTCTTTTGTCTTTCGTCATCTGGACGATCCGGCAAATGCGTGAAACCGCAAGTTCCACCGGCATTCAAGATCTCTTGGGCGATGGCCCAAGCGATGGAGTTCTCGTTGGCGACGCCCAGAATCAAGCCTTTTTTGCCCTGAAATTGCATCTCGATCCATGTTCATTTGGAAACAGAACCTCATTGAAAACGGACGTCGGCAGCGCACGGGTCTTCCCGATACGAGCCGGATCGCCACGTGGGAAGGTTGTACTCGCAACCCCAACGTTGCGACAGCGGGCGCCGATCGTGTTTTTGAACAGGTGTTCCCTGGTGAGATCTTCCGGAATGGAGCGGTTTCGACGGCCATATTGAACAGCCAGCTCGTTTAAGAAACCGAATCTTGGCCCGAACCCGACTTCTGTGAAGTCCGTTTGCATTTACTCCTCCCTTCACTCTTCTCTTGATCTAAAACTCTGATGGAAGGAAAGACTCCCCATTCGCTTTCACCGCGAAACAGTGATTCAGCCGTGTCGTCCATGTCTCGTCGCACCGATGCAGCCGTCGGAACCCAAGCGGCGGCCTTTCTGGATGGCTTTGCGGATTTGCTCAGAGGCAAGCTTCGAGAAAGCGAATTAACGTCCTCGGTACTCGGCGAATTCGCCAAGCGGATGGGAACGTCGTGTGCCGCGATCGTTCGGCAGGGTCCCGCAGGTTGGCAATCGATCGCCCGCTGCGACGGCCAGGGCAATGCAAGCTCGCTTCCACTCTCCTCACTGCCGATCGACCTGATCGCTGATTCAACAGACAGCGGTTCTCATCGCAGCCAGGGTGACTGGCACGTCTTTCCCTGTCGGACCGCGAACGAACCGATCGCGACGGCTTGCCTGGTTGTCCAAGCCGAACGAATCGACGCTGGATTCAACGTCGCGGCGCGGATGCTGATTGCCGGTGTCCTTCATTCGGAACTCGATCGTCGCAGTACCACCCGGGTCCGGCAGCTCGCCAGCGTTCTCGACTCGGCGGCTTCCTGGCAGCGAGCGCAGATGGAAGAATCGAGCGATGAAAGCACACTTCTCCGCCGCATCGCCGACACCGCGACCGAACTGGCGGACTGCCAACGGGCCAGCATTTTCCTCTGGGACAAACGCCGCAAGAAACTGATCGGAAAACCGGCTCTCGGCATCGATGACGCTCCGTTGATTGTTCCCGACAATGCCGGCGTCGTCGGCGAGGTCCTGGCGACAAGCGAACCACAAATTTGGAACGGGGGCAGCGATGACGAATCCCGAGTCAACCGAAACGTCGATCGTTCACTCGACTTTGATACCCGTTCGCTTGTTGCCGTCCCGCTGATCGGTAGTCGCGGCGACACGATCGGAGTCTTTGAAGCAATCAACCATCACCAAGATGACTTTGATCGCACCCACGTCGAACTGCTGAATGATCTCGCCACGCATGCAGCCGTTGCGATCGAAGCCCATCGCCGACAGCGAACATTAACCGAGTCTCGCGATCGTTTGGTGGATGATGCCGCCGAACGATCACCACTCATCGGCGAACACCCCGGAGTCGTCGCCATTCGGCAAAGCGGAACTCGTGTCGCACCGACGGATTTGACCGTTCTCATTCTTGGTAAGAATGGCACCGGTAAAGAAATCGTGGCGAGACACGTTCATTATGCGAGCGAGCGCCGCAGCGGACCCTTCGTCGCCGTGAACTGTGCGGCGCTCGTCGAAACCCTTCTCGAAAGCGAGCTGTTCGGGCATGAGAAGGGTGCGTTCACGGACGCGAACTCGACTCGGATCGGGAAATTTGAGCTGGCCAACGGCGGCACGCTCTTTCTTGATGAAGTCGGTGACATGAGTCTGGCCGGCCAAGCCAAACTCTTACGAGTCCTCGAGCAACGCGAAGTCGTCCGTGTCGGCGGAAGCGTCCCGATACCCGTGGACGTGAGAGTGATCGCGGCAACCAATCAGCCACTCGAGCAGCTGATCGAAGAAAAGCGTTTTCGCGAAGACCTCTTTTTCAGACTCAACGTGGTCTCCTTGAAAATCCCTGCACTCGCCCGCCGAGGCGATGATGTGATGCTTTTGGCAAATCACTTTCTGGAACACTTTTGTAACGAGATCGGTCGTCAGAAGCCGACGTTCGGAGACTCTGCTCGATCCGCGCTGCTGAATCATCCTTGGCCGGGCAACGTGCGAGAACTTCGGAACACGATCGAGCGAGCGTGTTATCTCACCAGTGGCGATGTCATCGAAACAGCAGATCTTGAATTGCGAAGCGGACCAAATGCTGTCGATGCCCTGCCCACCAACGAGGGTTGTCACGCAACCGGACAGATTGCGTCACTCAGCGATTCAACTCGTGAGTTTCAAATTCGGCATATCCGAAACGCAATCGCTCTGTGCGGCGGCAACATGACGGAAGCGGCCGGCAAACTTGATTTGCACCGCTCGAACCTCTACCGCAAGATGAAGCAACTCGGCATGCAAGTCAACGACGAGAAGTAGCGACCTCGCCCCCGCCAGATTCAAGTCTTCGCGGTATCAAGTTCTTCGGTACCGGCGTCCGGCTTCGTCGAAGGCTGCGAAGCGTTGGTGAACTCCAAGACCGTCTTAACGACATCGATCAGTTGATCGAGCCGGAAGGGCTTGAACAGTCTTGCTTTCGGATGCAAACCGTTCTGCAGAGCATTCACGATCGAGTGGCCGGGGTCATAGCCAAAGCCCGTCATCAAAATCATCGGCACCGGATCGATGATTTCTTTCAATCGCATCATCAACTGGAAACCGCTGTAATCCGGAAGCTTGATGTCGCTGATGATCACGTCGTAGGGATCATCGCCGTCCCTCACCATCCGTACGGCCTGGTCTCCGCTGCGGCCCGTCTCAACAATGCATCCATAACGTTCGAGCAGTCGGTGGGCGTCTTCACGAACCCCACCGTCCTCGTCGACGACCAGTATCCGCTTGCCCTTCATCAACGCATGCTCATCGGATGAAATGCCCGGCGGCACGGCCTCTAGCGGAGTCATCCGTTGACCAATTTGCTGGATCGTTTCTTTGATGTCTCGCGCATTCTTCAAGATCCTTCGGATGCTCGCTACCATCTCCGGGGCGTGACCAATGTAATCCTCCATCACGTTGACGGCATCGTTCAGGATTTCATCAACTGGCATCGCAACGGCGCTGTGAATGGCATTGCAACTCTGCTGCGCCGTGTCAGCCTTCTGAGCTACGAGTAACTCAAGCGTGTTCAGCGCAAAGCCGATGTCGCGTGCGAAGATTTCAAGGAACTGGAGGTCGCTTTGTGAAAACGCCGCGACCTCTGGGCTCTCCACATTGATGGTCCCCAAGACCTGCTCACTCAAGATAAGCGGAACCGTCAGAGAACTCCGTGAATTGGCAACGCCAGGCAAGAACAACGGGTCGGTCTCGACATCATAGCAGAGGTAGCTCAGGCCACTACTCGCGGCGTAACCGGTAATGCCATTTCCCTGAGGGTGCGCGAACAGCTGACGATCGGCGGCTTCCTGGTCGATGCCGACACTCAACAACGGGACGAGATTACCGCTGGCTTGCTCTAGCAATCGAATCTCGATGACCTCGAAGTTCATCAGGTCTTTGAGATAGTGCCGAATGTTGTCCTTGAGCAGCTCGATCCGCTCATCGACGCCCATCTGATAGATCTCGGTCGGACGGAGGTCCGCCAAGTCGCGACCGGCGCGGTGAATCGCAGCCAGCTTCTGCTGCTGGAGAATTTCCTCTGTGATATCACCGACGGTGACCACCAATCGTTCGGCCGGGCGAACATCACCGATCGGCGCCGCCCGCACCTGGAAATAACGACTGTCGGTCGTTTGGAAGGTTCCGCTACTTTCCTCACCGGTGGAGAATGCGGTATGGAATGGACAAACATCGGAACCCATGATGTTCGGATTGCCCATCATCTCATAGATGGTCGTTCCGATCGGATCGTCCTCATTGGCCATCCCGGCGTATCGCTTGAGTCTTCGGTTGGCCCAAAGGACGCGATTGTCGCGGTCCAGCAAAGCTG
The DNA here is from genome assembly GCA_039025515.1 of Planctomycetota bacterium. Lineage (GTDB taxonomy): Bacteria > Planctomycetota > Planctomycetia > Pirellulales > Pirellulaceae > Stieleria. The sequence goes on along the minus strand of JBCCOI010000029.1, from coordinate 1,351 downwards.
CCCCCTCCGGCAGATCGCGCAACATCAACCCGCTCTGGCAAAGACCACGTAGCTCCGCGAGCTCGGGAAGCGTATCGCGGGATATCCAAACCCCCTCAATTGTGGGGCACTGAAGTTCGTCCAACACGGTGGCGGAGGAATCGAGACGCAATATCTCTGACTCAATGTATCCGGCCGGCAGAGTCTCCGTGTCTCCGACACAGATTAGTCGAATTCCGTCCTCGGCCCCTTCAGACCCAGTCCGCGACCCCAATCGGCGGTCATTCGGTTGGCCGTGAGGCGAAGTCGATTGAGTCATAAACCGCCTCTGACCATGCAAACGCCGGAAGACGATGAGAGTTTGGGGCTGGGATTCGCAGCCGAACCAGCAGTGCGAACGCTGTACGGAACAGCATCCAACGCACGTACATCGGCATCGCCGCAATGTGAATGATAGGAGAAATCTTGCCTGGAACCACCTTTTGCGAGTGACGATTCACGCGATTCATTGCCGCATCCATCATCTCAGCCACCCGCCCTGAATAACGCAAAATAATCTTCCATTAGGTGCGATGGGTCTCAGGATTTGAGTGCGTGTCGAAGCACAAAAATTCGCGTCCTCGTTCGCAACGATTACAACTGAACAAACGTTATTCGTGGCAGTGTTCAAATGTGGAGGTTTGAGGACTAGGTAAATCTGGCAAATTGACCAATGCAGACTTGGCGGATTATTGACACGCTTATAGCGAGGCCTACATTCATGGACCTGGGCACCAGCCCAAATTGCGCAGCCGTTAAAAACTCTCTCGTATTCCCATCGTTGGCTCACTGGCTGTGAGTTTTTTGGAGGACTCCCTGAATGTTCAAAAATGTATTTCGAAGCGTCGCCGGTCTCTGTGCCGCGTTGCTTCTGGCCGGCACCGTTGCGGCTGGATGCGACGACTGCGGAGACTGCGCTAGCGGTTCGGACTGCGTCGCTGGTGGCGGCGTCGTTGTCGGAACCGCCGGCGGATGCGGCCCGACCGTGACCTACCAAACGCAGACGGTCATGCGTCCGCAAATGGTCACGGAAACCCGGATGGTCCCGTCGACCACGTATCAGACTGAGACACGCACGCGGATGCGTTCGGTCACCCGACAAGTCGCCAAGGTGCAGACTCGTCAGCAGACCTACACCGTTTGCGTCCCCGAGACGCGGACGCGTACCGAGACCTACACGGTTCAAGTCCCTGTGGCATACACGGAAGAAGAGCAGTACACCGTGCAAGTTCCTGTGACGACGGAAGTCGAGCAGAGCTACCAGGTTACCGTTCCTTACACGGAAGACGTGGAGCAGACTTACACCGTTTGTGTTCCAAAGACGACGGAAGTT
>JBCCOI010000028.1:0-28119 GCA_039025515.1 Planctomycetota bacterium | reverse complement strand
TCCGTTACCGGCAGCGAGTCCGTGTCGGCGGGCAGCTTTTCGACACTCAACCCGACGCTGCCAATCACGAACATTCAATTCGTCAACCAGCTTCTCGCCGACGTCTTGGTCGATGCAACTGACGTTGTTCCTGCAGGTTCGTGGTCCATCGAAATTGACACTGTCGATGCCAATCTGCCACCCGAGTTTGTTAGCGCTGGCGTAGCTTTGGTTCCGGAGAATCAAGTCAGTGTCTTGGACCTTGAAGCGGTTGATGATGACGACGCAGAAAACGCAGGTCTGACCTATGGAATCTCAGGCGGTGACGATGCTGCACTGTTCACGATCGATACGGTCACCGGGCAACTGGACTTTTTGACCGCTCCCGATGTTGAGAATCCGACTGACCTAGACCTCGATAACCTCTACGAGGTCACCGTTGATGTCACCGATTCGTCGATGGAGTCAGACTCGCTCGATGTGATGATCACCGTCGAAGATGTAAATGAGGCCCCGACGGCAGACGCCGGTGGCCCCTATACGATCGACGCGGGGCAGGATCTCGTGCTTGATGCGAGTTCGTCGTCGGATCCCGACTCAGGCGATTCGCTCACGTTCGCTTGGGATCTTGACCAAGACGGAAACGATGACATTGTGACCGCCGATCCGGTGACCACGGTCGCTTGGCTGACCGTTGTTGACTTGATGCAAGTCGGAATTCAAGACGTTCAACTGACCGTACAAGATTCCGGTGGACTTTCGTCGACGGCCCTCGGCAACGTGACAATCTCAGATCGCTTCGTGTTCACGCCGCCGTCCGACGGCACGGCGGATGCCTACACACTCCGCATTCAAGCGACCGATATCCAGGTCGTAAACACAGCGGATAGCACACTCCTCAGCCGCGTCCCGCTGGCTCCCATCTCGACGATCGACATCATCGGGGGAGACGACAATGACGAGCTTACCATCGACTTTTCCGGCGGAGAGTTCGGGATACCGATTGACTTCGATGGCGGTCTTCCCACAGCACCAAACATCGGCGACTCACTTGTGCTTGCCGCGGGCTCGGCGACATCCGTTGAACACACCTTCTTTACGGAGACATCTGGCTCCATCGCGATCGGCTTCAGTGTTGGTTCCGAAACGATCACTTACGATGGGCTCGAACCAATCATCGACAATCTCGACGCAACCAATCGGATCTTCACTTTTGACGGCGGTGCAGAAAGCATCGTGCTCCGTGATGACGATCCAATGCTGGACAACAATGTTCAGTTCATCGATTCCGATCTTGGTGAATCGGTCACATTTACCAGCCCCTCTGATTCTCTGACCATCAACGCGGGTTCAGGTGCGGACGCCATCACCATTCAGGCACTTGATCCCAATGCTGCCTTTACGACATTGGAAGTGAATGGTGGCGAGGGGGCGGACGAAATCACATTGGAAGCACTGGCTTCGATGCAAATCGCCAACCTCAATGGTGACGCCGGAAACGATGTGATCGCCATCGGAATCACATCGCTCGACGACCTATTGGGAACAGTAAATGTCGCCGGCGGCGTCAACGAACTGGTTCCGACCACGAATGAGTCTGTCCTTGCCAAAGCCGTTTCTGTTTCGCAGAACTTGATTGATGGGGACGTCGTCCAATTTAACGACACTGCAAATGCGATTGGGGAAACTTATACGCTGACCGAAATGACGTTCGCTCGCGCCGGGCTCTCTGGGTCGTTTTCGTACATGGACATAGAAACGATCCAAGTGTCGACGGGCTCGAATGATGATACGGTCAATATCACGAACACGCTCGATTTTGCTCGAACGGAGATCTCCACAAACTCCGGTCGCGACGAAGTCAACATCACCACCACCGGAACGGAAAGCGTGCTTGTGGTCGATTCCGGATTCGGAAACGACACGCTTGCCGTTTCAGACACCGGCGCCGGTTCCATCCCGGGCACCGACGACGGGAGTATCACGAGGCTGATCGCTGGCTTGGGCGATGACAATCTCTCCGTCCTTGGGACGGGTATCTTGAGTGGTTTGTCAATCGATACCGGACAAGGGTCGGATCTACTGAATGTCTTCGACACCGGCGCGGACAGCGTTTTCGCGGCCGACTTGGGTAGCGAAGACGACATTGTCAACGTCCGAGCAACCGGGCTGGGAAGCTCTTCGGACTTCTTCGGCGGAGATGGCACGGACACGTTCAACGTTTCATCGGACGCTGCCGGCGACAGAGTAACGCCGAACGCGCCTCAGTCTGGCGTGCTTGATGGAATTCTGGGTGACATTTGCATCTTCGGCGAGGACCCAACTCCCTCAATCGGCATCTCCGAATCGGTCACGGCCAAGTCGACCTCGATTACTCAAGCGATTGACGTCGGGGACGAGCTCAACATCAGCGATGAAGGGAGTATCGCCGCTGGCGATTACTCGATCGACCCAACAAGCGTAACGAAAGTCGGCCTCGCTGGATCGATCACTTATGGAACGATTGAGACTCTGAATATTGAAACCGGCAGCGAGGCCGATGCCGTCGCGATCGTAAGCACTGCCGACAGAACTCAGCTTTCCCTCGACACATTCGGCGGTGCGGATGACGTCACGATCACGACCACAGGAATAGAAAGTATCTTGAGGGTGGACACCGGGATGGGCAATGACACCGTGTCCATCGCCGACACGGGTGACGGAGAGAATCCCGGCCTGGACGACGGAAGCATCACCTCAATTGTGACGGGTGAGGGCAATGACGATGTCGCCATTACATCAACGGGCGTGCAGGCCGGCCTCGCGGTGGATACGGCGGCGGGAGTCGACCTCGTCAACTTGCTGGACACTGGAGACCAAAGTGTTGTTGCGATCACGCTCGGTTCGGAAAACGATATTGCAAATGTCCGTGGTACCGGACTGGACAGTTTTGCCGACTTCTTCGGCGGCGACGGAATAGACACATTCAACATCTCGTCTGATGCGGCGGGAGACCGGGTGACCCCGAACGCCGCGATGGCCGGTGTGCTCGATGACCTACTGGGTGACATCTGCATCTTCGGCGAAGCCCCCACGGCCGCAGCCGGAATCATCGAGAGCGTTACGGCGAAGTCGATCACGATCACGCAGAGCTACGACACTGGGGATGAACTCAATATCAGCGACGAAGGAACAGGATCGGATTCGTCGTACGCTTTGGATGCCACCACGTTTGCTCGCACAGGACTCTCCGGGTCCATCGTTTATGAAACTGTTGAAACGCTGAACTTGGAAACGAGCTCGGCCGCGGACACAATCTCCATCGCGTCAACCGCAGCTAGCGTTCGAACCACCATCACGACGGGAAGCGGAGAAGATGACATCACGGTGACGGATACGGGCGTCGAAAGTCAGCTGCTAATCGACACCGGGACGGAAAGTGATGTCGTTGAAATTCTCGACACGGGCGACGGAGCAAACCCTGGCGTGGACGACGGGAGCGTCACGCTGATCGTCACAGGCGCCGGCGACGACGACGTGACCGTATCGATGACCGGAGTCCAAAGTGGTTTGTCGGTTGATACAGGCGATGGCATCGACGTCGTCACCATCATTGGGACTGGCCAACTGAGTGCAACGCGCGTCGAACTCGGACTAGCAGATGACATTGCAAACGTCCGTGGATCTGGCCAAGACAGTGCCTCCGACTTCTTCGGCGGTTTGGGCACTGACACCTTCAATGTGTCTTCGGATGCGGCCGGCAACCGAGTCTCGCCGAACGCGCCGTTAAGCGGCACGCTCGACGGCCTCCTGGGAGAGATCTGTGTCTTTGGCGAAGCACCCGCACCCGTGGCGGGGATTTTGGAAAGCGTTTCCGCTAAGTCAATCACTGTGTCCCAGACTTATGCCGTCGGGGACGAACTGAACCTCAGCGATGAATCGAATGCGGCAAATGCTTCCTACAATCTCGATGCTTCAGTGTTCGAGAGGGTCGGCCTAAGCGGAACGGTCGCCTACGAAACGATCGAAACGCTCAACATCGAAACCGGCACGGGAAACAGCACGGTCGATGTTGCGATCACTGCCGCCAACGTTCGCACAACGCTAACGACACTTGATGGAGAAGACAACGTCACGGTTACCGACACCGGCGTTGAAAGCATCTTTATTGTTGATACCGGTGTGGATAGCGACATCGTCTCAGTGATTGATACCGGTGAGGGGTCGAACCCGGGCGTCGATGATGGAAGCATCACGATCATTCGAACAGGTGACGGCAATGATGACGTCACCATCTCGGCAATCGGTGTTCTCAGTGGATTGGAAGTCGAAACCGGCGACGAATCTGACATCGTGACATTGGAGGCTACCGGAGAGCTGAGTGCGGTTCGTGTCGACTTGGGAAGCGGGAATGACATTGCGAATATTCGAAGCACAGGCGTAGATAGTGCCACAGACCTGTTCGGCGGACTCGGCTTGGATACATTCAACGTCTCATCCAACGCCGCAGGTACTCGACCACAACCAAACATGCCGGTTAGTGGAAACTTGGATGCCCTCCTCGGTGAGATCTGCGTCTTCGGCGAAGACCCAGTGCCGATGGGAACAGACACAGACTCGATCACTGCAAAGTCCGTTACTGTCTCGGTCGATTTTTCGCTCGGTGACCAGCTCAACATCAGTGACGCGGCGAGCGTCGCCAACCACATTTACTCGCTCGACGCCACAACGTTTATGCGAGATGGTTTGAGCGGTAACATCACGTTTGAAACCATCGAACTGATCAGTGCGACCACCGGCAGCGGTAACGACGACTTCACGATTTCGACGACGCCTGACAGCATTGATGTTTTTGTGAACTTGTCCGGAGGCATGGACACCGCAACGGTCGCCTCAACGGGAATTGCGAGCCGATTGTTGCTTGAGACCGGCCAAGACGACGACTCCGTTTTGATTCAATCGACCGGACTGGAGAGCTTGACGCGGGTTTTCACCGACGAAGGTGACGACGACGTGGAGGTTGTCTCAAGCGGAACGGAGAGCGGACTGGGTATCGAGATGGGAGGCGGTGTCGACTTGCTCAACCTGTTCGGCAACGGCATGGATGGTGCAATCGTTGCATCGATGGGGGACGATGATGATATCGTCAACGTTCGAGGGCTCGCTTCTGGCTCGGCTGCCGACATCGCCGGTGATGATGGGAATGACACCTTCAACGTTTCGTCAAACGCTTCCGGGAATCGAGTCGACCCGGATGACAATCCGTCTGGTACGCTCGATATGCTGCTTGGTGACCTGTGCATCCGAGGCGGAAGCGAAGTGCCGGGCAGCGATGATGAATTGGTTCGCGGCAGGGAAACGATTGGTGGAGAAGAGACGGTCTCCCCCTCAGTCGCAACCGGAGACACGCTCAATGTGTCCGATGAAGCTTCCGTGGCCATGCACAGCTACACTGTCGAATCCGATGGGCTGCAACGTGTCGGCGTCGGAGAAATAGAATACGAGTTGATTGAATCACTCAATCTTGAAGCCGGCCAAGGCGATAGCGACGTCGAAGTTGTTGCGACCGCCGATGCGACTGCCTTCCGACTGGACACCTTTGCGGGTGCTGACGTCGTCACCGTCGACAACACCGGGTCAAACAGTATTAGCCGGATCTTTACCGGCGACGACGAAGACGAAGTGATCGTCGCGTCAACTGGCGGAGCCAGCGCCTCGGTGATTGATACAGGTGCCGCAAATGACCAATTCTCGATCCGGTCAGTCGGGGACCTTGCGGGAGTCCGCGCCCTGACGCAAGCCGGCGAAGATGTCATCACGATCGAAGAAGAGGTTGGTGCACCGACGCGCAGTGGCAACGCAGTGCTGGACCTTCGAGCAGGGGACGGTGAAGACCAGTTCAACGTGAACGAAGTCTACTTGCGAACGGTTGTCGATCTGCGCGGCGAGGCAAACGATGACGACTTTGTGCTCTCGACGACGAGTGCCGATGCATCCGGGAATCTGGTAAATCTGAATCACGATCCAATGGGGTCCGAGATCGTCGCAAGCACTCGCCAGTTGTTCCTCGATGGCGGCGACAATGATCTTGGTGCAAACGTTGTGCTCGATGGAGTCAACGTCGTGTCAAACGATTTGGCGGAAACGGAATCTGTCAATGACGTTGCGGCGGGCGACCAAGTTTTCTTGGACATTTCACCGAGCACCGAGCCTGTTGATCTGCGTTATGCGATCACCGATAACTCGCAAGCTGTACTCGCGACGACGACGCCCGCCAACGGTGGCGTTCGCGAAGATGTCGGGAACGAAGTCTTTGAGACTCTCGGCATCGAGAACGTACAAATCACAGGTACACAGTCCGATGACTTCTTCACAGTGTCATCGGACGTCGCTTACGGAATCGGCTCGACTGGCCAGCTTGTCGACTTTGCCGGCGGCGATGGAGACGACCAATTTGAAGTCATCGGAACCGACCAAAGCGACTTGATCACGCTTGGCTTGATCGGTGGTGACATTGAACCTTTCCAGGTCAGCGACGTTGAAGAGTTGCGCGTCGACGGTGGCCTCGGAAACGACGAGATTTCGGTAAACACGGCCGCCCGAACGGCTTTGAACGGAGAAGACGGCGATGACGATATCATCGGCGGTAGCGGAACGGACCTGCTCACCGGTGGTCCCGGGATCGACCGCCTCTTTGGAGGTGACGGTGACGATGTGATTCTCAGCGACCGCACCATCGGAAGCACCGACAACTTTCAGACAGACGGCGAGATCTTGAGCGGTGGTCCGGAGGACTCGCTTTCACCAGGTGACGTCTGTATCCAACTCGGGCTCGATCAAATCGTCAATTGTGAAACGATCGTCGACGGGGGTGGCATCAAAGGCGTACTCACGTGGCTACGAGGCGTTTTTGTCAGCGCCGAAGAAGCGGAAGTGGCACTTGACGATTTCGACGGTTTGGAAACACCACCTCAGTCCCTTAATGCCGTCACCGAACCGAGTCAGGTGCCCAGCGTCGTTCCGACGAACAATCAAGGCGGAGGAAACCCGCGTCCGACGCGGTTGGACGTCAATCAGAGCGGTCAAGTCACTTCGCTCGACGCCCTGCAGGTCATCAACTACTTGGCAAGAATGCCGCTTCCCAACGGGGAGCAGGGCGGGTTCGAAGTCGACTTGCTCAAGGACGTGAACGGGAACGGCACAGTTGAACCACTCGACGCACTCATCGTGATCAATTTCCTTGCGAGATCTCAACAGCAGCCGTCAGGTGAAGGTGTCGACATTTGGAGTGATTCCGTTGATGACGCATTCTCTGATCGTTCCGATGATGACGAGTGGCTGAGCGACTCAACATTGTTTTGAGCTGACGGTCATTCTGGTCGATGCTTCAAAGCGTGAATCAACTCGTTTGACTCCCGACCGGCGGAGCCTTCATGAGCCCGATCGGTCGCGAATCGAGTTGCGACGGAACGCCAACGATCGATTTTCAAAACATGCTGCGGGAAAGTGAAGATGTCTAGCTGGAAAGCTTGGGGTGCATTTCTTATCGGATGCTTGGCGGTCGTAAACGCAGATGCATGCGAAGACTGCAACGACTGCGAAAGCACAAAAATGTGCCTCAAAACGGTGATGGAACCGTGCACCGTGATGAAAACCGTTACCGAGACTTGTTACCGGGAAGAACAACGCGTTGAGACGGTACTTGTTCCCAAGACGATCACGGTCGAGAAAGAAGTTCCCTACGAGTACAACGCGTTGGTTTGCGTCGAGAAGGTCGATGAGCAGGTAATCGAAGTCAAGACGCCAAAATTCCGGTGGGTTGATCAGGAGTACACGATTACCGTACCCGGCAAAGACACCGTCACCAAGATCAAGAAGCGGACCGAATGTGTGCCTGTGACTGAAATGCAGACTTGCATCGAAGATCAAGGTCACTTCGAGATCCAAATGGTGGAATCGGATTGCTGCGAAGGTTGTACCGAGAAGAAGGTATGGTGCCCAAATCCCGTCGAAGTCACCAAAGAAGTCACGGTGATGAAGGAAGTCTGTGTCGAGGAGGCTTATGAATGTGAGATCGACATCATGGTCCCGATCAAAAAGACTCGGAAAGTGAAGGAGTACTTCACGAAGACGGAAGAGAAGACCATTAAGCATCCGTACAAGACGCTCGAATACCGAAAGAAGACGAAGATGGTCAAAGCCTTTGTCCCTGAGACGATTCAGGTGGAAGAACAACGAACTTGCACAGTAAAGGTCCCCTACACGGTCGAAAAGCTTGTTCCCTGCACGGTGATGAAACCCGTAGAAAAGCTCGTGCCCTGCGATTGTGATTGCGGATGCGGCAAGTAAGTTACCCCCAACGGGATGCGATAAAAATCCGAAAAGCCGCCCCAAGAGACGAGTCTTGGGGCGGCTTTTTTATCTGCACGATTGAATCTGACAGCACTCAAGCCAAGTAGTTCTCAATGGCGGAACAGTCTCAGCCTTCACACCTGAGCCGAATTCTCACACATCCCGATGTGATTCGAGATCCTCAAAGCTTCTTCGATGTCTATCAGGCACCCATCAGGAAGTTCTTCGCGTGTCTCTGCAATGATGGCAACGAAGCTGACGAGCAGTTTCAAGAGTTTGCTCTCAAGTTCCTCTCCGGGGCCTTCGACAAATTCAACCCGGACAAGGGCAGGTTTCGCGACTACCTGAAGGCTTCATTGCGAAACCAAGTCAGACGTCGCTATCAAAAACAGTCAGCGGAACCCGACGTGGTTTCGGAAGAGATCTTGGAGTTGGCCGAAGACAGCCGAGCCATCCAGCCCATCGATTCGGCAATGGAGATGTTTGATGCCGCGGAAGGTGAACAGATTCGTCAATTGGTAGAAGCGGAGATGCGGGACGAGGAATCTCGCGGGCGGAATCAGTTTCACTCGCTCTTGCAGTTTGCGATCGACTTCCAGGTCCAACAGTCAGAAAAATCGGACCAGCAGGGAACTCGTAAAGTACCAGTCTCTGCCGTCATCGACTTTATCTCTGAAAAGTTTGGTGAAACGGTGAGCCGTGATGCCGCAAAACAACGCATGTCCCGTGCGAAGGCCGATTTCGCTTCCAAGATGATTACAGAGATCGGAACAAGAATCGGTGAGACTTCACTCACGGCGATCGCTCAGTCAGCCTCGGAGCTTGGTCTATCGGCGTTTGTCAGCAGCGAAATCGCGAGACGTTTGGAAAAGGCACAAAAGTAATGGGCAACGACTCCGAATCAGACTCCGGCTTCAGCATGGGCGACATTCCCGAAGACTTCGGTGCATCAGATTCAGCCGTCAACCAATCCGACGAACTGCCAGTCATCCCAGGCTATGACTTAGAAACTTCACTCGGTAGCGGGGGGATGGGGACCGTCTATCGTGCCCGATGGACCTCACAAAACGGACAATCCGTCGCGATCAAGACTCTTCAGCACAAGCGTTTTCAAACACTTTCCCAATCCACGCTCCGCCGCTTTCGTCGTGAAGTCGAACTGCTCAAGAGTATTTCGCACGAGAATATCGTTCCGATCTTGGATGCCGGCGAATACCAACGCGATTTTCAAAGCGTACCCTACTTCACCATGCCGCTAATGACGGGCGGCGACCTGTCCGATTCGCTTAACGCCGCACCGATCGAATCGAAAGACGATTTAGGACGGGAAGTTGGTAAGCTCATCAAGATGATTGGCGGGCTCGCTGAGGCGCACGGCAAAGGCATTGTTCACCGCGATATCAAACCTCGAAATATCTTTACCGACGCATCCGGTAACTACGTCCTCGGTGACTTTGGATTGGCCAAGGAGTTCGAAGACGACTCTGAGTTAACGTCAACCATCGGGCACATGGGCACAACGCCCTACGCGCCGCCGGAACAGCTATTGAGTGCGAAGACGGCAGACCATCGTGCGGACGTCTATGCGGTCGGCGTCATCCTGTACCAATTCGCCTGCTTCGGGCTGCGACCCTTCTCGCCGGATCAGGATTCGAACGACGATAGCCTCAGCGAAACAAGTTCGATTGCGAACTGGCAAAGAAGCACGGATCGAGCGGCTCCCGTTCCCAGCCATCGAACGCGTCATCTTTCAGACCCCTCGTTCGATTTCATCGTTCGAAAGTCTTTGTCCTATTTTCCTGAGCATCGATACCAAAGTCTCAAAAAACTCTCACAAGACTTGTCGTCATGGCGACGGGGCGACTCGGTGAAGGGAAATCTTGGCGAGCGAGTCCGGTATGGGCTGCTCGAACCGGTCAGACCACATCTCAAACTGATCGGAACGCTCGCTGTGCTCTTTGGGTTGATCTTCTGCGCGGCAGCCTATCAGTATGTGTCAAAGCTCTCCGAGGGCGCGGACGAGTCTCGACGAGAGATGGCGGCTTCCGAGCAGAAGCGACGCGCAGAATTGCGCGAGCAACTCGTAGAGATCGTTCCGCGTTTGCCAGGAGAGCCGAGGTATTACGAAACGAAACGCTTCGTCGATTCTCTCGGCGAGAAGGACCGATTGTGGTCGCGAGCGAGCAGACTTTGCAGAGAACTCGACCTTGGGAACTCCGAGGACTTCCAAGACCGTCACTTGAACTGGACGGTGATGCGTTGTGGCCCCCAGGGAGAATCGAAAGACGCGAAGCTCCAGTTCAGGCAACGGATTTGTGCAAGGGCGATCGACAACCATCGGTATGCGTCGGGGCCGTTTGAGCTTGAAGAATCCATCTCGGATATTTGTCGGGGCTACCGCATCCTTTTCGAGTTTTTTTGGTTGACGGCGGATGAGACCGCTGCGGGTGAGGCCACAAGTCTAACTGCATACAAGGAAATCGAATCCCGTTTCAAAGCAGAAGTTGGTCGGCTGCAAGCGGATGCAAAGACTGACGCGGCTAGACGAATCCTGAAACTCGCAGAACTTGAGGTCGCAGTTCGCGATCCAGAGATCACCGACTTTGAACGGCTGAATCGATGCGAGGCAGCGGAAAGTGAGCTGACGCCAGCGCAACTCAGCAAAGACGGGTGCAAGCGACTTCAGACTTGGTACCTTCCCTGGTACATCTATCAAACCTATGCCGAGACAAGCCGTAAACTTGAGCAACCACTTGAAGAGACGAAAAGAATCTTTGAGCTTTGGATGGCGAATCAAGAAGCGACACCGCATCAATCGAAGCTACAGAACCTCATTTACCTCATCGACAAGCGATTCGTTCTTGACCTTCAAGCTGATGTGAGCAGGCAGATTTCGCCATCCGATGCTCGAACCACTTACGAAGCACTTTGGCGGAACGGGCAGCGACTTTTGAGTTTTTACCGCAGCAGCACTCAAAGCTGGAGCAACTGCGAACAGATCCTTTCGTCGTTGATCAACCTGGCGAGTGAAATAGGCGACGACGAACTCGAGGCAGAGTACCACGAACTGGCGAGCGAATTTTATCACGACTGGCTCATGCAAATCGAAGCAACTCCGGACATGTTCTCGGATGAAGTTGTGCTGGACGTCCGCTACGAATTCGCATTTCAAATTGCATCGCTACTCACGCTCGGAAGCGATATCAGCGTCCGAACGCTCTCCGAAGCGAATGAACAGATTCAATCCGTTCTTTCAACGGATGAAACATATCGCCGAGCACCGTCGTTGGCTTCCTACCTGAAATCCGAAGTCGCGACGCGAAGTAGTCATTAAATCTACGCCGGCACAGCAACTCAGGTTAGGTACGGCCCATCACTGGCGTGCTTTTAAGGCCGCCCATCGACGCCACGCGATGGAAACTTGCCAAACTCAATCGGACGGAGCCTCTCTTGTCTACATGGGGATGCTAGCGATACTGACAGTATTGGAACTACATAGGCTGAGACGTGGCACAGGGGATTACGTCCCTTCGGGACTTGTTCAAGTGTATCGACTTAACCGTGCGCAAAGACGTGAAACGAAACTCAACACTTGACAGCAAATCACTGTAGACAAAAGGACGGAGCCGATCGGCGACAATCATTGGTCGCACATTTCTTAATGCGGTTGCAATTCGCTCAAGTCCCAAACGCGGATCGTGCCGTCTCGGCCACTGGTTGCAATTCTGAAGTGCTTTGGATCCAGCGAAACGTTGTGAACAGCCGACTCGTGACCGACCAACGATGCCACCAATTCTTGTGAGTCAAGATCCCAGATACGACACACGCCATCCTGACCCGCGACGACAGCGTGTCTCCCGTCGGAGCAGAATTCGACACTCCAGTTGTCTCCCGATTCGCTCTCGACCTGCATCTCATCCAGACCGGTGTTCGTGTTCCAAACGATGATCTCCTTGCCCCAGCCAACCGTTGCAATCCGGTTTCCGGTTGGTGCAAATCGAACGTTGTAAACTGGTCCCTGATGTCCTTCCATTGTTTGCCGCGGTTCGAGCGTTTCCGCATCCCAAATGCGAACGAGCTTGTCAGAACCGACCGAAGCAATCATTTTGCCGTCGGCCGACCAATCGACGCCAAAGATCGCGCCGGGTTGTGTGATCGACACGAGTTCGACACCGGACTCAATATGCCAGCAGTAAATTCTCCCGTCACCACTTCCAGCCACAATGCGTGAACCATCGGGTGCGAAGGCAACCTTGCGTACGGGACTACCCGCGTCCCATTCCTGCAGTAGCTCGAGCGTTTCCGAGTCCCATATTTTCACCATCCCATCGTTGCCGCTGGTCGCGATGATCGGCTTTGTCGGGTGATACTGGATCATCCAGACGATCCCACGGTGTGCGTCGAAGCTGCGCAGTATCTTCTGCTGTTCGACATCCCAAAGACGAACACTGCCATCTTCAATCGCCGTGACAACTCGATCGCCACTTGCGTCAAAGTCAACGGCCCAAACCGTACCCGGGTTTCCTTCCAGCACGGTGACCGGGAAATCCGAAGTTTCGGCGACATCCTTGCGATCAGGAAGCATCGACCACATCACAATCGCCACGATCAAACTCGCGAAGCCTAAGACGCCGACGATCCAGGATGTCATCAGTGTGTATCTGGAGACCAATCGATGCGTTCCGCTGGGACGCGTCTTGCCGGCCGACTTGCCAGCCAGCGTCGGAGACTGAAGCGGCGAGATCGGACCATATCCAGAAATGATCTCCGCAATCGTTTCGGCAACAAAAGCTGCGGACTCGGGCCTTCGCGCGGGATTCTTGTCCAGCAACGCCATCGTCAACTCGGAGAGAGACGCTGGCACGTTCGGATTCAGCCTTGCGGGTGGCATGGGTGACTCATCCATGATCCGCTTCATCACGCCGACCATCGAGGGTGCGCCAAACGCGGACTTGCCGGTCAACATTTCGTACATCACTGCGCCGAGCGAAAACAGATCGCTGCGCTCGTCGGCCGTCCCACCGGTCGCCTGCTCCGGTGACATGTAGAGCGGTGTTCCGGTCACCATTCCGGTCTTTGTTAACTTCACATCATCGGTCGCACGGGCCAACCCGAAGTCCGTCAACTTGACGCGATCGGTTGACTCTTCGATCAAGATGTTCGCCGGCTTAATGTCGCGGTGGACCATGTCACGTTCGTGGGCCGCTGCCAATCCCGCGGCAATCTGCATCGAGTACTTGCCGGCAACCTCCGGGGCCAACGCAACTCCGTCTCCAAGCAGGGACTCCAACGTCGTTCCATCAATGTATTGCATGACCAAGAATGCAACTTTGCCTTGGTCCTCCCGGACGACCTGGTGCATCGCCACCACGTTCTCGTTTGAAATCGCTGCGGCGGCACGTCCCTCGCGGCAAAACCTCTGTCTCGCGACATCGTTTTTCGCGTACTCGGGATTGAGAACCTTGATTGCAACGACACGTTGCAACTGAGTGTCGAATGCTTCCAACACAATCCCCATCCCACCGCGCCCGATCACACGAGAAATCTCGAAGTGGCGGATGCGTCCGATGTAGGCCGGGTCATCTGATTTGGCAAGAAACGGAAGTGAGGGTGCCGGCGCGACTTCCGTTTCAATCGTGGGCTTGAGATCTTCGCTCGCAGCATCCTCAAGAACACTGTCGTCGGAAAGATTACCAACATCTGATGCCCGTGTTTCGGTCAAGTCGTTGGATGGAGTATCCAACGACAAGAATTCGATCGAAGCATTTGATACGGCCTTCCAATAGGCAGAATCAGTGGGCGGGGCCGCTGCTGCCTGTTTGCCGACGACTTCTTCAATTGCAAACTTGGAAAGCGAGCCCGACATCGCGACTCGCTCAATGGTCTGCTGACACTGCTCGCAGTCTGAAAGCCGTTCGATCGCCTTTGCGCTCAAGTCATCCGAAACGGATCCGGCGATGATCGCTTCCCATTCAACCTCGGTGGGACACTTAACACACGACATCTTTATTCATCCTCTTCGGCTTGCAGCTTCTCGATTTCGGCTTTTAGACGAGCCGTGACGCGACTTTTGGCGACGTAAATCGTTCCAGTTTTCATGCCCAATTTCTCCGCAGCTTCGGCCGCCGACACACCATCGATCGCCGTCAATTCGAAGGCTTGCCACGTCTTGGGGTCTGAACTCTCGCGCACCCGCTTCATCGCAACGGCGGCAAGTGAGCGAACATGCTCCAACTCCCATTGCTCGACCAGTTCGTTGTGTTGATCCGCGGCCTGCGAGAGTTGCTGAATCTGTGCCGAATCATTTCCTGTCGGGCCCAGCCGTTTTCGTTTTTCGAAGTAGGTCAGCAATCGGTTTCGCGTGATCGTAAAGAGCCAGGCTCGAAAACCGCCTTTTTCACGAGCGTAGTCAAGACGTCCAATCGCAGAGCCGACGCGGCGAAAAACGTCCTGCACGATGTCTGCCGCGTCAGCGTCCTGCAGACCACGACTTCGCACGAACCGATACAACATCGGTCCGTAATCGCGGATAAAGTCGCTCCACGCCTCGTTGTCATTGGGGTCACGCAGCCTTAGCACTAAAGATGCGCGGGTGATCGGTGAATCGCTCACTCGAAAAGCCCGTTTTGCGTTGATTGGATTTGCCGAGATGGTCGACTGCATCGTTGTCCGGAACGCCGAGTATAGCGATTGAGAAAGAGCCGTCCTCGACCCTTTGAACTGTTCATTGGTGGATACCCGTTATTGGTGGATACCCGCCGATCCGATGCCCCTTACACGCGGAGTCAAATACAGAGCAAAGTTTGGTCGTGCGGCGATACTTCCCCGTAAAATGCCAACTCGGTCTGGCGCCGCACCAATGCGATCCCGACATTCCGAACCAGCACTCCCCCCCGGCAGAATTGTGGCGATGGCCACCGCCTCAGTGTTTCGACCCGCGCGACGGCTGATTACTTTCAAACGGTCGAGGATTCTCGATTCTTGATGCTTCGGGGTATCTCCGCGTCAGATTTGAAGACTCTGCTTTGAACGTCCGCCAAACAATCTCGCCGGAACCGCACACCATGATGGCTGAGTCGCATCGCCAAACGTCGGATCAGCGTTTGTCATCCTCAGTCGCCGTTCATGCAAGCCGTTCTGAAACGCAGTCAGAATTCCTTGAGCGGATTGCCAATGACGTCGCGGAAGCATTTTCTGCCGAGTTGTTAGCCGTCTCCCATCAAGCCTGGGAAACGCCGCGAGTCCTCCTCAGTCAAGACTCGAGTCTTGAGCAATACGATTCTGACATCATCGAAGGATTGCTGAATCGGTCAACGGTGTCTCCCTCGGCGACCAATCTTCCGATCGCTGCCGGAGCGGCCACGGCGAGAGCCCTGACCGTTCGCTTGTTGGCCACTCAAGATTCGGATTCGAGATCCGCCCTTCTGCTAGCCTATCCGAAAGATTCAAGCCCATCTGCGGTCGATCAAATCAAGGATTTGAAGCGATTGAGCGAGCTTGCCGATCAATGCCGTAGCGTGATGGTGAATCTGGACGCGGAGGATCAAAGAGCAACCTTCCGAATGGGCATCACCGAAAGCCAACCAACGATTCTCGCGACGTCCCGGAGATATCTCCACCAAGACCTAGACCTCAAAGCGACCTCATTTCGCGTTGCCAACGAACTTCGACGAGCCCTGGCCGTCGACCGCGTCTCAGTCCTACTCAACCAAAGAAGGAAGTATCGAACCGAAGCGGTTAGCGGTGTTGCCGTCTTGGATCGGAGGGCAAATTCAGTTGCCGCCGCTGAGCAATTTGCCCAATCCGCATCCGTACTGGGGCACCCATTGACGTTACCGAGCGATGAATTGACACCGCCCCAGATCTCGGAACCATTTGATCATTACCTCGACACGACCGGCACCACTGCGGTCACCGTGATTCCGCTTTTCTCGGCCCAGCAGAAGTCCGAGTCCGCTCATGATTCCGAAACCACGGAGGTCCGATCTGCGAATTCGTTCCTCGTCGACCAAAGCGGCGAACGACTGCCGCACGCGATTGTTCTTCTTGAACACTTTGAGGGCCAACAGAATTGGGATCCCTCAAAATCTCATCTGGAGATCCTGGCCGATGCCTCTGTCGCGTTGAGTAACGCTCGCGAACACGAGCGGATCTTTGGGCGTCGCTTCCTACAACATCTTGGCGACTGGTTTGGCGGCCGCAAACTTCCCTACACGATTCTTGCACTCACGTCCATCATCGGCTTATTCGCGGCGTCGCTTTTAATTGAAATCGACCATCGGGTCATCGCATCGGGTCTTGCCGAACCGCAAGAACGAAGGAGCGTCTTCGCCAGTATCGATGGAACGGTTAAAGAGATCCTCGTCTCCGATGGCCAATCCGTCTCAAAGGGCGAAGTGCTATTGCGTTTAGAAAATGCGGACCTGGAGTCCAGAGTCGAAGACTTATCCGGCAAGTTGCAGACAAGTTCACAGCGGCTTTCATCGATTGACTCGTTGCTTCTCGACCCGGCAACGGAGCCTTCGCAGGCCGGACGACTCGCGATCGAGAGGAGCCAACTCGAAAGCGAGCTTCGTAGTCTTCGTTCACAACTCGATCTCGTTCGACAGCAACAACAAAAGCTTGAAGTCGTCTCGCCCATTTCCGGTCGCATCGAAGGGTGGCAACTCGAGCGAACACTTTTCGATCGTCCCATCGCACGTGGCAACGAACTGTTAGTCATTTCAGATGCGGAAGGCCCTTGGCAGCTCAAACTGGAAATCCCAGACGAGGACACGGCTGAAGTCCTTCGAGAATTCAACCAATCGGGAACTTTGCGCGTTGAATTCGCCGCCGCGTCGCATCCCGAGATCACGTTTGCCGCAAAGCTCTCTTGGATCGCTTCGGCGGCACGCCGTCGGGCTGATGGGGTCAACGTCGTAGACGCCTTGGCGAGCATCGAAGAAGACCCTGAGTCGCCAAAGCTCAACGTTTTTGCATCGACGGAGACTCGGACGGGTGTCCGTACAACGGCAAAAATTGTCTGCGGCCGCCGAAGTGTGCTTTCAAGCTGGTTTGGCGATGTCGCGGATTTCTTTCATCGAAACGTATTCTTCTACTTCCGTTAGTCAGAACACGGAATCCGTGGAAAAGCAAAAACCTCTTTCACCGCTACCGGCCAAGAAGACGCCGTCAATGCGAAGCCCGACTCCGGCAGTGCTTCCGCGCAAACGTCCCGACTTGGTAGCGACGTGTACGCGTCATCAACACGAATCAGCGATCGTTGTCAAAGATCCCGTCGCGCTCGCTTATCACCGGATGCGGCCCGACGAGTACTTTGTCCTTGAACACCTGAACGGCAAGCGGACGCTCGAAGAACTCTGTGACCTTTACGAAGCAGAACATCCGGGCGAACGCGTCAAAGCCCATGAGATGAATGAACTGCTCTTCCGGCTCCATCGATTGGGATTAACCGTTTCCGATCGCGAGGAACAAGGCGACCGCTTAATCGAGAAGTCACGCAGGGAACGCCATCAAAAGTGGAAAGGGCAACTCAGCGGAATTCTGTTCATCAAGTTTCCCGGAGTCGATCCAGAGCCCTTTCTTCGACGCCTCTATCCCTACGCAAGATTCTGCTTTCGCCCTGCCGCAATCGTCTTATTCATCACGATGGCGATCGCGGCACTTTGCCTGATCGTGTCGCATTGGACTCGATTCAGTCACGAGTTCCCCTCGATGCAGGCATGGATCTCGTTTCGCGCGATTGCAACCCTGGCTATCGTGATCGGTTTTGTCAAAGTCATGCACGAACTCGGTCACGCGTTCACCTGCAAGCACTTTGGGGGTGAGTGCCATCAGATCGGCCCCATGCTGTTGGTTTTTACGCCAGCACTTTACTGTGACACCTCGGATTCCTGGACACTCCCCAATCGGTTTGCAAGAGCAAGTGTCGGCGCGGCGGGCATTGCGACCGAAGTTGTAATCGCCTCGGCGGCTACCATTGTATGGGCCAACACCGGTGAGTCATCGCTGATTCACTACCTGGCCATGAACGTCATGCTGGTTTGTAGTGTCAGCACTCTTCTTTTCAACGCAAATCCACTGCTGCGTTACGACGGCTACTACGTTTTGTCGGACCTGTGTGACGTACCAAACCTGGGACAACGTTCACGTACACTGCTTCAAGCAACATTGGGAAACCTGCTTTTTGGCGTTCCCGATTCCTACTCTGGCGTTCAAGACTCGCGAGAGCGATTCTGGCTCTTATGCTACGCGATTGCGGCTGCCGCCTATCGCTGGGTGCTGACGGCTTTGATTCTCGGTTGGCTTCTCTGGATGCTGCGACCCTATCGACTGGAGTCAGTCGGGCTGACACTTTGCGCGGTTGCCGTCATCGGATTAATCACCACATCATCGCGTCCCTTGATCCACTTCATGTCACATCCAGGAAAAGGGAGACAAATACGAATGGGACGAACACTTTCGACGTCTCTCTGCCTCGCCATTTTTATTGGAATCGTTTTCCTGCCATTGCCGTCTGGCATTTCGGTAACCGGGAAACTGGCACCTCGAAAGGAGATTCCCGTTTTTGTTACGACGGACGGAATGCTCGAAGAGGTCTTCGTCGAAGAAGACCAACCCGTCGAGAAAGGAGCTCGTCTGGCGAGACTTTCAAATCCTGAACTCTCGTTGCAAGTCGAGCAAACTCGCGCACGTGTTGAAAAACAGCGCGTACTTGTCGAGGCACTTAAAGCAAGCCAGATCCAGTCTGCCACGAACGCAAATGAGCTTCCAGCGGCAGAGAGCTTACTTGCCGAACTCACCAAACAACTCCAATCGCGCGAGGCTCGTTTCGACGCACTTGTGATCAAGGCACCCGATCACGGCGTCTTGATTCAATCACCACAGCGAGAATCACAGCCCTCCGACACGGTCTCGCTTGCGACTTGGTCGGGGCTTCCCACGGACTCAAGAAACCGGGGATGCCTCATCGAATCAGGAACCGAACTCTTCACCCTGCGCAAAAACGATTCATGGGATGCTGAGTTTTCGCTCGGAGCCGTGTCCGTTCAGCGAATCGGCATCGGGAACGACGTGAAGCTGGCGACATTGTCATCACCCTCGTGCATTCTTCATGGCAAGGTCAAGGAAATCTCGGAAGCATCGATGCCCGGCCACCAGAGCCTCGATCGACGTGATCATTCCTCCGGTGACGGAGAATCGAGTACATCGACATTTCGGGTTCGTGTGCAACTGAGCGAGACGGCATCGCAACATGTGCCGAACGTTGTCGGTCTTCAAATCGACGGTCGTATCTCGACCGAGCCGGTCTCGTTGGCAGGTTTGACGTGGCGAACGCTCACGCGACTCTTCCGGATTCGGTGACTCGAAGGGACAGTTCTGCTGTCGGAGTAACCTAGCCGGTGATAATATTTTGTCTCGAGACGCCAAGATTTCACGCATCAGATCGAATGGTGAGTGTCTAGTCCACGACTCTCCTGACTTTCACCTCCATCAATCCGGGATCGAACGACTTCGCCGATGACCACGACATTTTTTGCAGAAGGTACCTATCAAAATCCGCAAAGTCAGGTTGGTTACGAATCGTCCGTCACGCACCCGATCCTAATCGGATATCTGTTTTGGGGAATCGGCTTCACGGGGGCCCACCGCTTTTACGCTGGCAAGCCGCTCACCGGAGCTCTGTGGTTCTTCACGGGAGGGCTCTTTCTAATCGGCTGGATCGTCGACTTTTTCCTCGTGCCGTCGATGTGTGAAGAAGCTTCACGACGCTACCCTCGTCGTGAAACTGACTATGCCGTGGCTTGGCTTTTACTCGCGTTCTTGGGAATTTTTGGAGCTCATCGGCTTTATCAGGGGAAATGGATTACCGCCCTGATTTACCTTTTTACGGGCGGGCTATTCTGCATCGGCTACGTGTACGACCTGATCACGCTCAACGACCAGATCGCTGACGAAGGTTGAACCGCAAGTATCCGGCGCGGTGAAACACAATTCCGTTGGAGCATGCGACGTGCCGTTGCACAATCGATTAAGCTGCGATGGCCAATTAGTTTCACTTCCCCGGCCACTCGACCGTTCCCGCCATGCTTCGTCTTCACGTTCTCGCTCCCTTCCTCGCTCTCGTTTTGCTCCTAACAGGCACGAACACAGCCTTTTGCGAGGATCCACCATCGCGTCCAAACATCGTCTTTATCTTCGCCGATGATCAGTGCTTCGACACAATCGGGGTTTTCGGCAACGATGAGATTGAAACACCAACACTCGACGCAATGGCTCGGCGAGGCACTACCTTCACGCACGCCTTCAACATGGGCTCGTGGTCGGGAGCCGTCTGTGTCGCGAGCCGAATGATGTTGAACTCCGGACGGTTCGTCTGGGATGCAAATGCGGTCTATCAAACTGCCGAGAAAGAAAGGCAAGCGGGACGTTGGTGGAGTGAGTACATGAAGGCATCCGGCTACCGAACGTTCATGACCGGAAAGTGGCACTGCCGCGCGAGTGCTGAGAAATCATTCGACGTGGTGCGTGATGTTCGAGGCGGGATGCCGAAGCAGACTCCCGACGGATACAACCGCCCACTCCTTGGCACGAATTCCGTAGACGTCATCGATCCTTGGTCGCCAAGCGATCCGTCGTTTGGGGGCTTCTGGGAAGGCGGAACGCATTGGAGCGAAGTCGTCGCAAAACACTCAGTCGACTTTATAGGTGAAGCGGCAAAAAGCTCAGATCCATTCTTCATGTATCTCGCTTTCAATGCGCCCCACGATCCCCGCCAATCACCGCAAGCCTACGTCGATAAGTATCCCGTCGACTCGATACGCTTGCCTGAAAATTTTCTGCCGGAGTACCCGTTTGCGGAGCAGATGGCTGCCGGTCGCAAGCTACGTGATGAGAAGCTTGCGCCGTTCCCGAGAACCCCGCTTGCCGTTAAAACGCACCGTCAAGAATACTACGCGATCATAACGCACATGGATGCGATGATTGGACGAATCCTTGACGCGTTACGTGCATCCGGCAAGGAAAGCAATACATGGATTTTCTTTACAGCGGACCACGGCTTAGCATGTGGTCAGCATGGGCTGATGGGAAAGCAAAACCTTTACGATCACAGCGTCCGCGTTCCCTTCATGGTGATCGGCCCCAACGTTCCGGAGAGCGTCATAAATAGGGAACCGATCTACCTGCAGGACGTCATGCCAACCACGCTTCAACTTGCCGG
The DNA here is from genome assembly GCA_039025515.1 of Planctomycetota bacterium. Taxonomy (GTDB): domain Bacteria; phylum Planctomycetota; class Planctomycetia; order Pirellulales; family Pirellulaceae; genus Stieleria. The sequence continues at coordinate 6,587 of JBCCOI010000028.1, read as the reverse complement.
TGTGCCGCTGCCTGATCACGTGCAGTTCCAGAGTCTTCTTCCCCTACTCGTAGGTGAGAAAAGCCAATATGAATCGATCTATGGTGCCTATCTGAACAAGCAGCGCAGCATTCGAACGGACCAGTTCAAACTGATCGTCTATCCGGATGCGCCGGTCATTCGTCTCTTCGACGTCGTCTCGGACCCTCTCGAGATGCATGACCTTGCCGGCGAGCCCAGCCATCAGGAAATTAAAGAGAAGCTGTTTTCGGACCTAAAGCTTCTTCAGGCCGATCTCTCGGACGACCTCGATCTCAAATCGTTGTCGGACTATTAAGGAATGGGCGGTCAGTGATTGTCACCGATCGGCTCCGTCCGATCAATTTTTACACGTTTCCATCGAGCGGAGCCGATGGGCGACTTTCAAAAACACGCCCGTGATTGTTGGGCCATTCCCAATCCGAAAGAATTGGGGTGATCGGGAAGGTGAATTCAGGACCGACCGAGTTCTTGCTCGACCCGCTCGGGCGTGGCGATTCTGCGAGGCTGCGTCGTCTGCCAAGCAGCGACGATCGCGACGACCGTGAACCCAACGGCGGCACCAACGATGTTGGAAACAACACCCTTCGAGAGCCCACGCTCGAATGAAGTTGAAATGGTGAACAGCCAGTTGGTCATCTGCCATCTCGGATGATAGGTGAGCGGCTGATAATCATTGAAGTGCAACTCGAGCGAATAGGGAATCAACGCAGCCAGCACGGCGACCACGACAAGAGCCGCAAATCCAACTTCGACTCGAGGATTGTTGTTGCGGCGAAGCACCGCCATCACAAGACGAACGCAAACCCAATAGCAGATCAAATACGCGGGAAGTAGGACTCCCGGTTCAAGCAGAAACCGTCTGAGTTCAAAACGTAACGTTCCGAACACATAGCTTTGTGTCAGCAGCCAGTTGAGTGAATATTGCTGCATTGCGAGCAAGATCCACGTGACCAAAACGACAAAGACCAGCCCGGTCGTCGGCCCCGGTGTGATCCACGTCAGTAAAACACGGGCAAAAAAGCTGTTTGGCAACTCGCGGCGGATCCGCGGTGTCATCGTCGCGCTCTCACCGACGATCATCGACCCACCGACCGTCCAGAGCAACGCGATGATGATTGTCCCCGAGACGTAAACGGGAATCCCGTTGACTTGGAGGATGAGCAGCGCGAGCGTCATCGTGACAACCACCACCGCCGTGAACGCCAGCATCGATAACCGGAGCGAAGTTGATCGGTTTTCAGTCTCTGGCGTCAGTTGTGCCGCCGTTGCGGTCAGCAAGAGATGTCCCAGAGCCATCGCGATTGCGATGGATGCAAACACCGCAAAGATGATGGTGGCCGGTGGTAGTGGATTTCCATACCAGATCATCCCGATCGATAGCGAACCGACCCCATACTCTGCCGAAACCAGCAGAAAAATAAGCGCCAGCAGCGAAGCGATCCGGCCCGTACGTGCACGAGCCAACGGTGCAAAAAACAAACCGATCACCGTCAATAAGATACCCACCAACGCAAGGATCCCCACCAACAAGAGCGTGCTGGGAAGATCGACACCGCGCAGCGTGTAGGCATATGCAAGGCACGGAAAGAGCGTAATGAAGTACAGCAACATCTGTAGCGAAGCACTGCCCAGCTTTCCCAGCACAATCTGCCATGGAGTCAACGTCGAGATCGAAAGCAACTCCAGCGTTCCATCGTCGATTTCGCTCTCCAAGGATCGGTAGGCCGCCAAAGGGACGACCAACAACATGGGAAGCGCGAGCACCGCGTAGTAACCCGTCATCATCCTTTGTGCCGACGGCACCGTATAGATCTGTGGCATCAGCGAAAGGCTGCCGCCAATCGTCCACGCCAATGCCGCAAACAAAATGAGCGAAAAGGTGACGACGAACTGGCGGCTCTTTAAGGCCTGACGTGTTTCCTTGACCAAAATCGGGTTGATCAAATCGCCGATTCGTTCACACGATTGGTCCACACGTTTTAAGACCGGGGCAACGCTCATCTCAAGATCGCTCACTGGACCAAACCCTCCGTGACCTGCAAGAAGACATCTTCCAGACTCTTCTTCTTGGAGGATACTTCCGCAACGGAGAAGCCCGCGGAAACAAGATGGCTGACGATCGCGGCTTGTTCGACCAAGTCGCCGCTGAATCCGAATCGCACCAATTGCCCATCAACGACGATCTGCTCAGACGCAATCGATGCCATCATGGATCGGAGGACGCCGGGGACTTCATCGCTTCTCTCCAGGATGCGCAACGTCAATTCCGAATCGTTTTGTTGCTCTGCCTGAATTTCATCCACCGAGCCGGTTGCCAGGAGCTGTCCCTGCTCGATGATTCCGACAGCGTCGCACATCTCTGCCAACTCGGTGAGAATGTGACTGCTAATCAGCACCGTTTTTCCTTGGTCGGCAAGCTCCCGAATCATCCTCCGCAATTCGATTCTTGCCCGCGGATCCAGTCCGGCGGCAGGCTCGTCAAGAATCAACACTGCCGGGTCGTGAATCAGGGCCCGTCCAAGACAAAGCCGCTGCTTCATGCCTTTACTGAGCCCGCGTATTGGCTTGGTGGCCATTGACTCGGCGCCCGTAAAGCCCAGAACCCAGCGGAGTCGTTCATTTCGCTCACGGCCGACAAGTCCGTACGCTCTCGCGAAGAAGTCCAGGTACTCTCGACAGTTGACATCGCGATACGTCCCAAAAGCATCCGGCATGAAGCCGAGACGTCTTCTCACGAGCTCTGGATCGTTGACGACGGAGAAACCATCAACGAACGCATCGCCGTAGCTTGGAAGGTCGAGTGTTGCCAGGATCCGCATCGAAGTCGTCTTGCCAGCGCCGTTGGGGCCGATGTAGCCGAACACATGGCCTCTTTGCACCGAGAACGTCACATCGTTGACCGCCTTCGTCTCGCCAAAAAAGCGATGCAATCGTTGCAACTCAATGCACTCATCTGGCTCTTGATGGAAACCCACGTTTGAATTGACATGTTCCAGAGGAGCGTTCATCGAATGGTCCCCATGACATATCGAACGCTCGCGACGTGCTCAGCCTCATCGACGGGCAAGCTGTCATCGCTTGGAGCCGCAAATCCGACAAACGTTCCCGGATCCAACTCTCCGCTCACCGACAAGCTGTTTGACAGAAGAGTCTCAAAGCAACCGTCTTGGATCGCGGACGTCCGTCCCATTTGTCGATTGACCGTGACAATTAAATCCGTGACCGCATTTGTATTTCGATTAGTCCTCTTTGAACGACTTGCGACCGAGATGGGTCGATGATCGTTGTAGAGAGACCCCAGCAGACGGGAAACTTCTTGAATCTTTGGTAACGGCTTGGCTTCTTGTTCAGCCTTTGAAGGCAATCGATCGACAGACCAATATCTGCCATCGCGAGAACGCACAACCACACGTGTCATCTCAAACGGAAGCTGGTTCGAAATCACGGCCGCTTCCGTGGGGGCATTCTCGTCGGCGTTAAACTCCGGAAGAGACGAGAAACCGATGGAGCCGATTCCTCGCCGAACTTGATGCGAAACGAACTGCGTCTGAGCCCTCGCGGGAAGGACAGATGGATCGACGAGCTGGTCTTCCTCGTTCACCGCGACGCGGAATCGATTTGCGAGCGGTACGTCACTGGGAAGATCATCCCACTCCGTTCCGACGTTGTTGGGATAGAGCATCACTTCCGCATCCTCGTCGAACCGAAGTGGCTCGCGCGGGGTCAACCCCGCGAACAACGTCACACGCGTACGCTCCACCGCGTCACCACTCATTCCGTCGATCCAAGTCACCTGCCGTACCCTTGCAATAGTTCCGAATCCATCCGCAACGATGCCATAGGCGAACATGGCGACGGTTGTCATGAGTGCCAGAAATGGCGCGATCGCAAACATTAAATGCGAGCGATGCCCCCGGCTCGTCCAACGATAAGCGACCGGACCAACAAGGATGACAAAGAGCGTCAGGATTCCGATGAAAGTGTAAACAGGTGGCTGGGCGACTCCGGGAATCAGCCACCGACGGAATCGGGCATCACCAAGCACGGGATCCACACCACGGAGGAGCATTGGCGAAATTCGGTCGGCAACCAAATTCTGAACAACACCCGGTCCCAGATCATTCCCAATACTGGTGGGCAGACCGACGACCAGCCCCAGTCCGGCGCGACTGGAAAAGCCTTTTCCCCACGCTGTATCAAAGTCTCTAATCTCCTGCCGAAGCGTTTCGACATCCTCCGATAGGTTCTCTACCCATGTCGGATCGTTGATAAATTGCGTCGGGTCGGGCGTCAGCCGGCCTCCCAACTCTGGAGGTAGCAGCCCCGTTCCGTAGGAACTACTCGCGCCCGGATTCTCCTTGAAGTATTCGTATTGCCTCAACCTGTTTAGCCAGGCCGTCTTGATGGCTGTGGTTCGCTGAACGAACTGCTTACGGTCGTCAGAATCGGAGATCAGTGTCATCTCCAGTTTTTCCGACAGCTCATCGAACGACGGCGTACCGAGAACGACCAACAATCCGCCCATCGCGGTCCAATTCTTGATCGCGTCGGCTCGTGCGGAAAACTCACTTGCACCGACCAGTTCCGACAGAGCCGAGTACTGAATCAGGATCGAATTGACATTGCGAAGCAACCGCCAGTCAGTCGGTACGTCTTCAAACGTAAGCCGAAAGATCTTCAGGTCTGACTCCGTCTGACGCTCCGGAACAACCTCGACCGCAATATTGATCAACTCATTTGTCATCAGCCCCGGGGCCGAAACAAGCATCGACGGCCGAAGCGTACCGCCCGCTTCGTTGACAAAACCTGGAATGACGTCGCCGTCTTCCAAGAGTTCAATTCGATAGGCGTCGCCGAAACTCCACTTCGGAAACGACTTTGAGAGTGTGACGCTTTGCTTTCCCTGCTCCAACACGAGTGCAAAGCGACTCTCGACCGCGTGACGCCCGTTAACGTGCAAGTCGATCGGTGTAACACGGAGTGTAAGCAGTCTCTGTCGTGTGGACGGACCGACCGTTGAACGAACGGTTGCTTTCACACCCACCGTACCAGGAGTCATCGTCACATCAAATTTCACGGTGGCGGCGAGCCCGGTGGCAACGTTGGTTGTCCCGTTTGGAAATTGGATCGTCTGTGTGGAATCGACGAGCTCTCGGAACTCCGCCCAACAAGAGGAAACCCCGACCATCCATGTGGCAAACAGCATCGACCGGACGAAGTGAAGCATTCGCAACCTCCAGAATTAGAGCGAAGGATCACGGGGCGCAAGATGCTGGGGTGGCAACTCATCCCTGGCAAAAGGACTGTGCTCGGACGTGCCCTTCCATCCCCTGATCACCATCATGGCTGCTCCGACGAACATCGCATCGAGCAGCCAGATATTGGCGACCCTTGGCGAGATCAAATTGAGAATAAAAAGAAGAAAGCCGCCGAGAAGCAAAACCAGTCCAAGCGTCTGTGGCACGACCGCCATCGCCCAAGCCACTAGGAACGTGAGTGCCGAAACCACAAAGACGACGATCAAGAATCCAACTCCCGTGGTGGCACCCATCGCATAGATACCACCTTGGTCGGCCGAGTACGCGATGGCAAACACAACTGCCGAGACCGTCATCATGACCAGCACCATTCGAAACGAGATTCGTGGCAACAACCGGCTACGCAGCACCGGTTCGTCGGACTCGCCACGTGATCTTGCTGAACCTGTCGACATGGATTGCAAAATGAAACTTGGATCAAAGTGGGCGAAACAAACGGGTGTGCCCGCCACACTTGAAAAGAATAGCGATGAAGACAAGACGATGAGATTCATTCCCACGCGAACTTCATGATACCCGACGTGGCGAAGCGATGTGCAAACGGAGGCATCGTGCCAACAGACTCCATCGCTGAACGTCGACAAAGCTGACGGCAAAAAGAAAACGGCCGCAGACCTTCCGGTTTCAATCGGAAGCCCTGCGGCCGCAGTGAGGTCTGGCTTTTTGCCGAAAACTATTTCTTCGCGATCTTCGCTTCTGCCGCAAAAGGATTGGTTTGAATCTTTCCTTGAGCCCTCGCGATCTTTGTCACGGGAGCACTCGCCGATTCGCACATCGGTTGGCAAGGTGTCACCATCGCGGGTGCGGGCATTTCATACTCGGATGCGGGCAAGTAAAAGTTGCTGCGGAGTCGACCTTTGTAGTCGGCTCCGGCACTGACCATCGGAGGCGCGGCAAACGGGCTCATCCCATACGGTCGCGCGTATCGAGCGCCGTAGTAGACGGGCGGGTTGGTCGCAAAGTATGGCGGCGTTCGAATCGAAGACGAAAATTGAGCGCCGTAGGGCTGGTAAAAACCGAACGGGAAAAACGGATAACCACCGGCAGGATGGTTGGCCGAAGCCTTCTCGGCCCCTGCCATCGCCGCCACGACAGCGGCAAGCATCAGCGCGAAACGTTTCATTTGAAAATACTCGTGTTGGTCGACATTGAAGCTGGTTTGAGAACCCCCGCGATTTTCTCACGCTAATCGGGCTCCAACCTCATTCAACCATCACGAGCTGCGAAAAGCACGAAAGCGTCAAAACG
>JBCCOI010000027.1:0-28372 GCA_039025515.1 Planctomycetota bacterium | reverse complement strand
GCCGCGATCCAGGAGGATACGTCTCATCTTCAACCGCATGCTCGCGAAGAAATGCTCGCGATTCTCCCAGGTCACTTCACCGCGTTCGATCTGACTGAGCACTGCCTCATGAACCAAATCGGTGGTCTGAATCGACTGAGCTCTTCCTTCTTTAGAGAGCAGTCGACGCGCAATTCGCTTCAATTCGTCGAGGAGTAAATCCAAGTCGTCTATTTTAGTCTTTTCGTTCATCTCTTTGTTTTCTCGTTCGGGATGGTCACATTGTCCGTCTATCGGCATAGGCGAAACCCGCCGACCTCGGTCTCCTTAGCGAAGACAAGTTTCCAAATCGGTCACTCGGATTGACGATTCTTCAAGAAACCCTCTCGCCGGCGTGTCTGCCGATTTCACTGGGATTCCGAGCTGAGAATCTCAAGCGATTGGGGATTCCGATTCTGGACAGCCATTTCGTTTGCGTCGACCTCGCCGGATTGGCATTTTTCGCTGGACTGGAATGCAACCTCTACTCGCGTTGATCGATTCCTTCATTGCGGATTCCCAACGGCTAGTACCCGTCCGAGATTTCGCCGGACTGACTCTCCACAAGAGACTTAACGCAATCCGAGAGCTCACCCATCGAAAAAAGATATGTCCTTCTACTAAGAAGCTGCTGCTCTCTGCCTTTTGGCTCCAGCTGATACAATAATGCCTGGGGCGTCCTGGTCGGTAAGACGCCGGGGCTGGGAGAGTGTTGTGCTGCGAGACTACCACACCGGAATAGAAGATTCCGACCGTCTTTTCTGCTGGAGCCAAAAATGTCGTCCGGGACTGGACCAACAACCCTCATTCAACGACTGAGAGCTGGGGATTCCGACGCCGCTCGACGACTGTTCGAACTCTACCAGTATGAGATCCGTGCTATGGCGCGTCGTATGCGTACGGCCCGCACGATGGAAGACGACGAAGACGTGGTAATCGTGGCTTTCGCAAAGTGTTTTGCGGCGATTCAAAAAGGAAAATACCCCAAGGTGGTCCATGGCAAGGCATTCAAGAGGATGCTCAAACACATCGCCAAAAACCGTATGATCGATTTTCGACGGAAAGAAAAAGCTCAGAAACGCACGCCAAATGATGGGACAATGACCCAGGTTCCGTTCCATTCTAGTGTCGATGATCAATTCGCTGCGGAGGATGTGGCGATAAGCGACGAGTGGCCACCGGAGCTGTTGGTTGCCTTTTCAGAACAGTTGGACTGCCTTATCGATCGACTTGACGCAAAGCTGCGTCACGTTGCCGAGCTGCGGTTGGAGGGATTCACTCATGCAGAAATCTCAGAAGAAATTGGTCGCTCTATCCCTACGGTGGAGCGACGGTGCCGTCTGATTCGTCAAATTTGGGAGCATGAATACGATGACGAGGGCGGCTGAACACTCGTTGGTATCACTTCTGAAAATCAACGAAATTTGTGAAGCATTTGAAGAGAGCTGGCTCGGTGACTCCCCGCATCGCATAGAGGAACTGCTCGACTCGGTTGAGGAAAGCGAACGTGGGCTTCTTCTGAAGGAACTGTTATTGCTGGAACTTAGCTATTCGCTCGCCAGCGGTCGGTCGCCAGATATTGTGGACTACATGGCGCGCTTCAGCGGCCACCAAGAAATCGTCGTTAATGCCTTTTCAAGAATCCGCCTCACCGGCGACACGATCTCAACGGAACGGTTTACGGGAACGGATCTTGCTCCAGGAACGACGTTTCGGGAGGGCGATCGGGTCAGTCAGTATACTATCAAACAAAAACTAGGGCGTGGAGCTTACGGTGACGTTTACCTCGTCCATCGGGACGAATCGTCAGCAATGTTGGTCTTGAAGATTCTGAAACGGCCAGTCTTCGGGCCACGTTCCGGGCTCGGTTCTCTTCCCCATGAAGCAAAGGTCATACGTCAGCTTGAATATCCTGGAATTTTGCCGGTACGCGACACGGGGGACCATCAGGGTCGGCCATTTTTCGTGACGGAATATGAACCGGGAGAGACTTTTCGGGATGCGATTCGGATGCGAAAGCTCACCGTGGAGCAATCGATTGAGTTGCTCGCGGAAGTCGCAAGCATCCTCGCATACGTACACCAGAGGGACATCTTTCATTGCGACTTGAAGCCAACCAATATCCTAGTCGGGCGTGACGAGAAACCTCGACTAATCGACTTTGGTTTGGCGACGCATGAACACTCTCGATGGGAACACGAGAATGAACGATTCGGAACCCTCGCCTACATGGCTCCCGAGCAGGTGCGAAGAGAGATGCACCGCATTGACGGGCGAACCGATATTTGGGCGTTGGGGATCATGCTTTACGAGTTGTTGTCGGGACGCCAACCGTTCCGCAGTTCTGAACCCTCGCGGTTGGAAGACGAGATCTGCAATCGTCCAGCGCAGCCACCCCGTCAACGGATGGGTGGCGATGTTTCTCCGGTTTTGGAGAACATTTGCCTCCGTGCCATCTCAAAGAAACGATCCGATCGATTCCCGACCGCCTCAGACTTTTCTAGTGCCCTTCGTGATGCCCTTCGCGGAGGCACCCAGCCAGCAATCCAGCAGGAGCGGGTCATTTTTCGTGGACTCTCGCCCTACGAACAACGTGATGCAGGTTTTTTCCTGCAACTTCTTCCTGGACCGCGTCGCGAATCCGGCCTGCCCGATTCGATTGAGTTCTGGAAGGAGCGCATTGAAAATGGGAGATCCGCTTCGCCTGCTGCGCTCAACTTGTTGGTTGGTCCGCCTGGATGCGGAAAGTCTTCATTCATAAGAGCTGGCTTGATACCGGCGTTGAGCACGCGAGTCCAGGCAGTTTACCTAGCGGTTGAACCGGCCAATGTTTGCAACCAAATTGAGTCCCGCTTGAAGGAAACCTTGGTCGGATTCGATGGCATTGACGGATTGCCCAGCATCGTGCGAGAACTCCGTGAAGGGTCCAGGTCCTGTACGGAAAAAAAGACACTCATCGTGCTCGATCAGTTCGAACGCTGGCTCTGTACGCATCGAGAAGGTCACGATTCAGGAATCGCCGATGCGATACGTCAGAGTGATGGTATCCGAGTCCAATTCTTGCTGATGGTTAGCGACAAGTTCTGGGCTCAAGTATCGAGTTTCGCTGCGGGGCTGGACGTTACACTGCAGGAGGGCGTCAATCAGTATTCGCTGATGCCCTTTCATGAGAATCACGCCGAGGATGTACTGATCCGCTTGGGGCGATCCTATGGGCGCCTTCCGGTCTGGCCGGATCGACTGAACCGAAACCAAACGGCTTTTGTCGGTCGAATCGTCTCGAAACTCAGTCGTCGTGGGCCGATACTGCCTCGTCGGTTGGCCGAACTGTTCCACGTCTTGCGTGATGTCCGATGGCAGCCGGGCACAGTCAAGAAAATGAACGGCATTGACGGCATCTTCCTCGCCTTCCTCGATGAAGTATTCATATCAGAGAATTCCATTGCATTCGCAAGGGGGCACCTGCAAGCGATCGTGAATGTTCTCGAAGGCTTCATTCGGGTGCACACGACGTTGGATCAGGCCCTGAGTGTAGAGCACATCGCGAAGTTAGCCGGGTTTGATCCCGAAACCACAGATTGCACAAATTTGTTGCACTTTCTCACGAACGATACCGGAATCATTGCTCTGGCTTCAGGAACCGAGGATGCGGAAACGGATCAGCGCTATCGGTTGTCACATGACTACCTTGCCGCTCCAATCGCAACCTGGGTCAGGCTCATTCAACGCAAAACACTTAAGGGCAGAGCTCGATACTGTCTAGATGATCGCACGCGTCATTGGCAGTTACGCCGAGAATCGCAGCAACTTCCTACATTAATAGAATACGGGGCGATCTGCGTGGGAGTTTCGCGTCGCGCGTACTCGCCACGTCAAGCCGAGATGATGCGGACTGCTACGAGCCATCACCTCAAGAGGCTTCTCGCTGTGGTTGCCATTGCAACAGTTACGCTGATCTCGTTGGCGATCTATCGCGCGAGGATGAATCGCAAGCGTGCCGAGGCTCTGGTGGAAGCACTTGAGTCGGCCACGCTCGCCGAGATTCCGGCCCGTGTTTCCAAACTGGCTGATCACCGGCGGTGGTCCGAGCCCGCGGTTAGGAACGCCTTGCAGATCGTTGATCCCAAGGACGAAGAAGCGAAGTTTCGATTCCAATTGGCGTTGTTGCGTCTAACCGGCGAGGAAAGCAATCAGGTTCTTGACCGCGTACTGGACCCCGAGTCCTACGAACAGGTCGGTGTGCTGTGCAGATCGAACGAGACAAACCCATTCACCTTGAGCGGCAACAAAGCGGTAGGCTATCTCCACTCGGAATTGCTGAAAAGCGCCAAAACTTGCGGACTAGATTTGGGGTGGTGGACGCCTCCTCGCGAGAGCATGGTCACTGAAATTGAGAACGCCGCTGGAACTCTAAGTAATGATGCAGCGCTCTGTCATTCCCTGCCCCTGAGCGAGTTATCCCGGGTCCTAGAGGGACTGCGGGACTCCGGCTATCGCCCCCTGCAGATCCGTCCTTGGCTATATCAAGATGAGGTACGAGTGGCGATCGTCTGGACCCGCGACCATCGCCAGTGGTCCTACGTCGTCGGCTCAAACGAGAGGGAGATCGAATACCGTAATTCAGAGATGGAGTCCGAAGGGTTGCAGCCAATTGATGCTGCGGTTCTCCCGCGAACGAAAGCAAATGAGGAACCTTCAAGCATACGCTTCTCGGTGATCTGGTCGGAACAGGATCCGAAAATGGTGCGGAACCGAGTCTTAATTTCTGCAAATCACGAGTCGTATCAAGAGTCGGCGAACGTATTACGCTCCGACGGATACACTCCCCTAACGTTCGTCGCCGCGGACGGAATGTCGTGGTGCACCAGCATTTGGACGCGAGGAGAATCCGTTACCAATTCGTTTGCCATCACCCAAGAGGTGAACCCAGACTACTTTTCTGATGTCCCAGGTCTGATCCGTATTTCGCAACACCAAGGCACCCATTCGCCTAGTCAAAAGCAACGGTTCTCCGATCAGAACGTTCTCGCGAAGGAGATTCTGAATGCGGTCCCCACAGATTCGAATGCGGAATTCTTGTTAGCTCGTGCTCGCTACTACCTCTACGACCACACTGCCGCATCGAGTCAGCTGGCTTCGATCATCCGTGAGTCAGCTTCGTTCAATCGGTACGCTCTGCCTCTGCTTTCCGTCTCTCTCGCACACACTGGAAAAATGGGCGAGGCGCGCGAGGCATTTGAGCGATTGGCTCGGCTCTTTGAGCCCACACGGAACACCCGGCCCTGGCAAGCCGCGTACCTTAAAAGTGTTGAGGCGAAGATACTCGCCGCGAGTAATCGTGTCGATGACGCAGTTGAATTGATCGACGATCTCCTCGATCAAAATGATCGTGACGAAGAAACGCTCTTCTACGCTGCCTGCGCCTACTCGTCGATATCCGCATCGATCGCCGAGGGTGGAAAAGACCCGAAGCGATCGGAGCAGTTAGCAGAGAATGCCATCAACCTGCTGCGTGAAGCCATTGGCTCAGGATTTTCGAATCGCTTTCGGTTACGGGTTACCCCTGACCTGGAGGCCGTTAGGAACCTTAAGGAATATGCCAAGCTAGTTGGAATGACTCCCTCTTTATTATACTCGGGTATCTGGATGCCGGAACTGAGGGATAACACGAAATCATTCATTCGCTTGCACCTCGACGACCACGTCGACAAGTCAGTTGAGTTGATAAGACAGGGGTACTATCCAATTTCGCTCGCTGTCAACGACGGCGACCAACATCCATTGGCTTCCTCGGTCTGGATGTATCCGTCCGCCACGTCGAGTGACGACTACTATTTGCTGCGTTCGGTCAATGCAATCGCCGGATTGGCTGTGCTCAATGACACACAGCCAATGTGGGACCTGTTGAGTAATTCGACCAACAGTACGTCCATCGCCGAGTTGACAAATCGCTTAGAGCAATTCCGATTGGGACGAGAAGTGCTCATCGATCGACTCTTGGATTCAGATTCGGGCTCGGAACTGCGACGATCGCTCCTAATTGCCCTTGGAAACTACGATCCGCGTGCGTTAAAGCAGTATCCGAATCTTTCGAAGAAACTGATCCAAATATATGCGGACGACCCCAATCCCGGAGTCCATTCCGCGGCGGAGAGACTGCTCCGAAATTGGAATATTGCCGTTGACAACGTAGGACGTCCCTTCGCCGGCGAACCGGCTTCGGGGCGGAGACCGTTGTGGTCGAAACAAGAACGATCTGGACTGGTGTTTGCGGAACTGCGATCGCGGGGAAGCGCCGTCGTCGGCTCAACAGAGTTTGAGCGGCACCGTCAATCAAATGAAACACTGCAGACCATGGAACTCAATCACACTTTCCACTTGTCGACTACGGAAGTCACGCGACATCAGTTCGAGCAATTCCAAAGTGGTGTTGGGAATGCTGACCACACGCCGGCGGAGGTCAGTTGGTTCGAGGCGACCGCCTACTGCAATTGGCTCAGTGAGCAAGAGGGAATTCCGCCGGACCAATGGTGTTATGCGGCGAACGTCGATGGAGAGTATGGGCCCGGGATGACAGTATTCTCAAATGTCGCGGATCGCGGTGGTTACCGGTTACCCACAGAGGTTGAGTGGGAATTTGCCTGTCGTGCCGGGACTCGGACTCCGTGGCATTTCGGCAGTTCGCCTCGTTTGCTCGAATCGTATTCGTGGCACTACATGAACTCCGGTCAGGTATCGCACGAGGTCGGCCAACTCTGCCCTAACCCGCTTGGGCTTTTCGACATGTCCGGCAACATTCCGGAGTGGTGCCACGACGTCCGTCAGGTACGGACATCCTCGCGGGCGCCGAATAAGGATCGTATGGTACAAAGCAAAGACCGATTCCCTGTTCGCGGTGGCGGCTATCGGCTCGCTTATCCGCACACCAGATCAGCCTCTCGTATGATCATCCCGGTGGGCTCGAAGCAGTTTGGATTTCGTGTCGCGCGCTCGATCTCTCCTGGTGTAAAACTAAAACGCTAAAGAACTCCTACGCTGCGATTTCACAGCGTAGGAGTCATAATGGCGTCTTGTGCCCTATCGCTTCATTGCAAATTCGTCAATGAATTCCGGTGCGTCGACCAACTCCGAAGAAGAGTTGGCAAACTACCGCATCAGATGCCAGGATCATCCAGCATTGGATCATCCTCGATCACCGGGGCGTCCGCTCCGGGCGAATCTTCTCCGTTCATGGGATCGTTCTCGGGGTAGGGCTCGTCATAGTAGTCATCATCTGGGTCACCCCAGATCTCAGGTTCATCCTCGACGTCCGCGGGATCTTCCTCCGGGACGTCAGGTGATCCTTCATCATCGAAGCCTCCCCTCCACGAGATGAAGTCCAGATCGACGACCTCGTCGTGAGTCGCCGCCGGACGCGATTGAGATGGCATCAGTCGCCGGACAGAAAACCAGTTGTCGCGATCGATATTCACGATTCGCTCCTTTCACCCCTCAGCAAAAAGTCGGGCTGCTGTGAACGTGGGGCTTCGTCCTCCAACAGCCAAAGCTCGCGATGTGCTCGCTTCCGCAATCCAATGCGTAACGATTCTGGAAACGTAGCCACCGATGCAGCGATTTCCTGGGCAGATCCTATTTGCGGCTTTTTTGGCCAAACTCGCATGCATTTTCCGCATCGGGCTTAGAAAGCGAAAGTCTTCAATCCAGGGAGTGAACTGTGACCCAACATCCGTCTGATGCGTTTGAACGTCAAACGTACCCGTATGACTGCGGAATCGCAGTGATTCGAACGCTGCTCAAGCACTTCGGGATGCCCGTTCCGAAGCGAATCGATCTTCGCTTGACAGCAGGAACTGACACCACAGGGACGTCTGTCGACGGCATGATCAAAGCATGTGATGCCGTCGGGCTGCGAATCAAAGTACACCGCGTGGGACCTCATGAGTCAATTGAGCAAGGGATGACACCCGCGATCGCGTTGACGCAGAGGCCCAACGGGCAGGGCCACTTCGAAGCTCTGTTGGCAGTCGATGGCGATAAATTGGACGTTGCTGATCCTGCATCGGGGCGGCGATGGACAGCACGTGAAGAATTTAGATCACGTTGGACCGGAACCTTATTAAGCGTGCGTATCGCTCAAAGCGGCGGACTCGAATTTCCTTCCTTGGATCGCGAGTCTCATTACGTATCGAAAGCCTGGGCACTCGCAGGGATGGCTCCGATGAGCGTTTATCCATTGATCGTTTGCTCGTTGGGCAAGCTTACGTTGCTCTTTCTGCGGATTGCACTGTTGCACCACGTCTTGGTTCTCTTAGCGCGATTGAATGGCGGCCTGGAGTTACTCGATCGACAACAGTTGCTTAGCCTACTAGCTGGAATTGTGATCGCCTGGATTGGATCAATGTTGTTTCACTTGCGTGGCATTGGTATTGCCCAAGCTACGAAACAGGGTATTGAGTTTCGAATTCAAGCGGCACTTCTAAAGGCAATGATGACACCTGCTCGACTGGGGCATGGCAAGGCGGAGCTGACGCAAGCTTTTCAAACCGATGCGCCAGGGGCCGCTCAAGGAATCGTCGCATTCATTTCAATTGCAGTCAGATGTATCACGCTACTTTCACTGCTTGCTCTAACGGCACTGATCTGTCGGCCCGCCGGCGCGGTACTGCTGATTTCCATTCCTGTTCTGGGGCTAACCGGATTTTGGATGGAGAAAAGCATCCGTTTGTCCGGTCAAGAGGCTTCGATTGCCGGGCGAGCAATCAGTGCGCGGCTTGGAAGAATGCTGGAGGCTCGCCCCGCTTTGGCACTCGATCACTCGCTTGCGATGGTCGCCGATCAACTGTCTACAGAGCACGATGCAATCAAACTCGCGCAAGTCCGCCTGTCAGGCAAAAAGCAGGCGGCTGAAAACATCAATCGGCTCTCATGCGCTGCCGTCGGGATGCTGACCATCGGAGTTTCTGTATGGGCTGCTCTTGAAGGGAGTCTTTGGACAGGAAAGATTGTCATACTATTCCTGTTAGTCTACCACTTCATTGAATTGCTGAAGGGAATGACATCAGAGGTACGAAAAACGGAAAAACTACGATGCCGCATCGACAGGCTGACGGATCTGCTTGACGAACCCTCCTTCGATAGCGGGTATCAGTCAGCGGACATCAAAAAATTGATTTCGCTGAAATCGGTAGACGCAGACCGCCTTCGCGGACGAAAGCCACTTGACCTCACGATTCCAGCCAAGACCTTCACAATGATCGTTGATCGTACAGGAGTTCGGGCTTCTGTGGTTCGCGACTTGATTTCGATGCGTATGAGGATGACTGGTGGAGTGATTGAGATCGATGGTGTCCGGTGTGCCAGTCTCCAGGATGCCTTTCCCTCGCGATACGTATCACTCATCTTTGACCGCGCCGTCGTCCAGCCAGCCTCCGTGCTAGAGAACATTCGGGTCGGTTTCCAGGGGGTGTCTCACGATGATGCCGTTGCGGCGTCAAAAAAGGTTGGCTTGCACTCGATGGTTTGCCGGCTTCCTCACGGATACTCGCATGTGCTGGACCCTAGCGATCCAAAGACGTTTCAAATCCGGAGGAAACTTTCACTCGCAAGAGCGATCCTGAAAGACGCCTCACTGATCATAATCGACGCCTTGTCAGCATGGAAAGATGAACGCCAGCGGGAATTGGAGCTGAGTCTCATCCAAGAGCACTGGCCGGGAAAAACGGTAGTTGCACTGGTTCGAACCCCAAAACACGCTCCCAGTTTTTCTTGCATCAATCTCGAAGAATCGTGACTAGAAAAGTAACCTCCCCCACGCAGGAACTCCTGCAAGGTATAGAGCGCAATCACAATGGCCCATTAATGTCACGATTCTCCCGAGAAGATAGGATGAGAGTTAGCATAGACTCCGACCGAGTTCAACGTTCGAATGCGTACCGATTGTTGATTGGAACGTCGCTGACGTTGGCCGTGTGGGCAGGCATCTCGCGGACCAATAGAGAGGTTTGCACGACCGGTCGGTTGGTCTCTTTGGGAGAGTCTGACCACGTACTGTTGCAACACATAGATGTTGCCGTCAGTGGTTCTGTGCAGGAAGTGTTCGCACATCCTGGAACGTCGGTCGAGGAGGGGCGGGTGTTGTTTTCTCTAAACAAACGCGAAATCGACAATCAACTCGAACAGGCGAAGTTGCGTGCGAATTCACTGCGCGGTGAGTTGGCTTCTTTTGAAGCCGAAGCAAGTTTTGCTGAAGATACGTTTGTTGCAAGAAGGCAGGTCTTGACCGAGCGCTTGCGGCAAGCACGGCTTGAGTCCGATCGAGAACTAGTTCGGTGGCAAGCCGAAGTGGACAAGGCGAAAATTGAAGCTCGTGCTGCTGAGGAGCGTTTCTCTCGCGCCGAACGCCTCTTGGCTCAGAACGCGGCCTCGGTCGAAGAGCGGGACATGGCAAAACAACGGTTCCTCGCTGCCAAAGTCTTATTGAGACAGGCGCAGGTCCCTTTGGACAACAGCTTGGTCAGCGTCTTCCAATGTCAGTTGGGTGTTCTGGATTGTGAGAATCGTGAAAGCCGTAGACGCATAGCCCGCATTCTGCAGTCGCGAACGGATGATCTCGAACTCGCGCTGCTCGAACTTGATCGGCTAAAGATGGAGCGTGAAAAGTATGATGTGAGGTCCCCCATTACGGGTGTCGTTACGAAAATGGACCTGCAACGTGGTGACGTCGTTACCTATGGTAAAGCGGACGCCTCGATCGCACCGGTCGGCTCACTTGTTTTTCAAACGAGCGTGCCAAGTGACCAAATGAGGGACTTGCATCGAGGCTTGGAGGTTTGGATCGAATTCGATCGCTATAGTCAAATGAAGTACGGGATGGTGCCTGGAGCGGTCAGCTATGTGGGGCCAGACTCTTTGCTTGAGACGATCGCGGATGGATCAATTGTTGCGAGCTATCCTGTTCGCATTAATATAGCTCCTGACTTTGATCAGCGCATTGAATTGCAGATGGGAATGATGGGAACAGCACGCATCACGATCGAAAGGCGGAGTATCTTCGAGGCGATCGTCGATTGGTGCGTTGAATAGACGGCGTAATTGCGTGTTGATGTATCGAGTGGACGTTACCACGATTAACAAGGTTGCCTGACATGAGCTACTAATATCCACGCAAGGGCGTGTTGATCTATCCTGAATTGCGCAAACGATGAAGTTTCTTGCCGCTTGCGCAGGCTTCTAGCCTTGGGGTGCAGACAGTCGAGGCTGTCCTGGACTATCTGGAACAGGTTGCTGCCACTCCGGTTCAACGCCGGTAGCGATAGCAGGCGAACTGGAGCTTTCGGCCTGGGGAATGACTCAGACAAAGTCGACTAGTTGTTGCTATCTACTGATCTCTTTGCGAAGGTGGTCAATGCAGTTGTGTTTCGCAAAGGCGGGTGACATGAGAGCAACCCATGACGATGGGCAGTCTATGATGAAGAGTTGAAACGCAGGGTCTTTGTTGGGCAGAGTTTTGACGTCTGCTCCACAAAGTCTCTGGCACGCTAGTTTATGCCTCGATGGACATGAAGTGTTGGCAGCATGGACAAGTTGGATGCCAAACCGTTACAACTTGGGTGCAACGTCGATCGGCGTTTGATTGCACGATTCACAGCGTTTGCAACCCCTAACCGACCTCGATTCAACTTCAATCTGCACATTCGGGTGCTAGTCCCTGCAAAGAGAGTTTTCTTTCGGGATCTACCCCTCGAAACAATCCCCAAGGGAATATGGAGTTCCCTTCCTCGTCGACCTAGCTCATTGGACACTGGACCAGATTGCTGGCGGCTGAATCATCGACGCGAGTTTGCAGCCGTTCCGTTACGATAATCACCACGCAGCGCGGGCGGAGTAGATGATTACGTTGTGCTTTGTACGCTGCGATTTATTTTGAGGTCCAGAAGTTTCGCAACGCAAATGCGGGCAGCTGCTCGACTGGAGAGTCGGCCGCGATTCCAAATTATCGGCAGTGGCAAAATCCAATTCTCACGCCAATAGTGGCAGAGGTAGCAGGCCTGCCCGAAGACTGCAATAGCCGCGGGCCTGGGAGGGAAAACGCGAAGTTTTTGGGGCTCTAGGGCTACTTTTGAGGAGCCTGATTCCCTAGCCACGTCTCCAAGGCTTCCTCAATGATGTCTTGGATACTTGACGGTTCGATGCCTTTAAGCTGGCGTTCCAGCGACGCTCGTTTGATCGCTGATGCCAGTTCCGGACGGCATCGCGTCGTGAGCGGAACGCGGCCTTGATATTGAGGCATGATCTGTGGTTCGGCTATTGCGTTTGACGTTTCTGATGGCTCCGCGGTTTCGTTTGCTTTCTCACCAAAAACGAAATCGTTCTCGAGTTCGGTAACCTTTGGCGTTTCGTTCAGTCCTTCGACAAGGCTTCGGCGTCCACTCATGCTGTCCTCTTTGGTTTGCGTTTGCTTACTGCTACTCGGAGCTCAGCATCAGGCATGATCTCCGCAAAGAGCCGTTTTGCCTCGACTGAGGCATCCGTAGCGCGAGATCCCATTTGCCAAACGACCTGTCCCTGTCCTGGAGCGTCAGCATAGATCTGGCGTAACACGAGTGGCGTCGATGCCATCGGAAGATTCAATGCCTTCGCTGCTTCGACCATGTCCTTGGTTAGCCTATAGCGTTTTCCAACCATGCTCAGCACGATTACGGCTTTCGGGACTCCGCCTCGAATGTCTTGCGCTTGTCTAATGACCTCGGTAGCTTTTGCCAACGCCCTCGTCTCAAGAAGTGACGCCTTGCACGGAATGACCGCCAGGTCCGCACGAAGCAGCAACGCCCTACTCGTTTCCGTTTGGCTGCCAGGGCCATCGGCTACGACATAGTCGACCTCCTGAGCCAACGAAGGCAACTCGTTGAGGATGTCGTTGGGCTTGTCGAGCAAAACGGTTTCCACGCCCGGACACGCTTCCTTGATCCATTCGCTGGAACTGTGCTGTGTATCGCAATCGGCGAGCATTACGCTGTGGCCCTGCTCGTAGAGCCACGCTGCAAGGTGTACCGCTGTCGTGCTTTTGCCGACGCCTCCTTTTGTATTTGCAACTGCGATTACTGTCATGCTTTTCCGCATACCAGCAACGAAGCCGACTGGCAAGCGAAAAATGTAGCTGGCCAACTAGCCAGCTTCTTTGGTGGCAAGAAAGTCTGTTAGAAAACAGTCATGTAAGCAGGCTTGCATGAAAACCTGCAAGCATGCCGTCTTGGCAGATAGCTCGATGACTGGGCGGCTAGCGACTGTTGCCGGATTGCAACTTTGAAGGGCCGAAGGTCCTTCAAGGAAATGCCTGCCAATTTCAGATGAGATATATCTGGACGCCAGTTCATCTAAGTCGATTAGCTGACTTTCCCGGGGAAAGTATGGATCTGTGATCTGATTATCGATTTTTGCACCGAAGTGAGGCGACATGAAACGCATTCAGATCGTGGTGACCAGCATACAGATCAGAGCGGTCAACAACTGAGACATCGGGTATTCGTTGTGAGATCGCTTCGCTCAGTTCACTGGTCGTCTGTCTGCCGGTCGCATCATGATCGAGCCACAGGCTGATCGCCTTGGGGTGCAGTTCAGCAAGCTTGTTTACGGTGGCATCCTTCATGGCTGCCGAGTTCATGACGATGACGTTGGTGTCGTCGTTGAGTAGAGACCGACTCAATGCGGTCAAGTAATCGGTGAAGCCTTCGAACACGGCGACGATATCGCCACCTTTGCAGCGAGTGCTGATTGCTTTGTTGCCAAGCGATCCCTTGAAACGACTCGTGCGAAGTTCAAAACCGCCGCGATCATTCTTGAACGCCAGTGCAAAATACTCAGAATCGCCACGGCGATATCGCAACTCCCTGAGGTGATCGCGGCAAAGTCCGTGCGAGAGGCCGCGTCCTTCGAGATACTGAACGAGAGAACGCGAGCGAAGCGTACTCCTGCCGATGATTTCCGGCACACAAGCTTCACGGTTAGGAATTGAGGGCGTGTTTACTCTCGGTTCGGGCATCGGCTCACCCAGTAATCTTCGAAGTTCTCCAAGGGCATCCTTGACGTTGGTCAGATTGTTTAGCTCTTGAATCAGATCCAGCACGTCCCCGTGCTTGCCGGTTGCGAAATCATACCACTGATTTCGCTCATTCGTTTTGAAACTCGGCGTAGCTTCGCTCCGAAGTGGACTTCGGTACCAAAGTTCCTTACCACGTCGATGAGCGGGGGAGTGCCCAAGCCGTGCCAGCACTTCTTCAAGCGGAATCTCCTTGGCTTGCCGGATGTTCATCCTATGGCGTTGCGTCTTGCCAGCTCAAGTTCGTAGCTGCGGTATGCCCGTTCGCGTGTCGCAACCGAGCACGGTTGTCCCCCAGTCTTGACTGATTCTTCCAGGAAGGCCGAAAAGGCGACCCCATGGAACAGGTCATCCAGAATTTCTGCTGCCAAGTTAACGGTCACGGTCGGCATCCTGCAATTCACGAATTCTTGTGTCCGCCAGATCAGCCACCTTGGAGACCAGCAAGGCTTCATTCAGCGAAAAGCTGTTCGAAGTCTGGTACTCTCCCGCGTCGTCCTTGTAGGTCGATTCGATGTTGAATCGGTAGAAGGGCTTTCCTTCACTGTTGCGGCGTTTCCAGATTGTTGTAGAGATGCGTCCAAGTCGGATCTTGGCCGCTGGTTTGTTGTCGCTTGATTCAGTCATCAGAACTCTCCTTGCTCAATGGTTGGCTCGCCTCTGTGGCGATACGTCCATCGACCAATGCCACGAGCAGCAGGGTTTGGCAAGCGAAACTGACACTGAGAAGAATCGGGCGGCTCCAGAAAGCCAAATAGCGGACAGCCCTCTAATTGATGGAGCATCAACGCTTGGGCTTGACGCTGTGAAGCCGAACAGCAGGAACCAGAAAGCTCATCTTTAAAGAACGCATTGGCTTGAGCCAGAAAGTGATCGATCGCGGACTGGCGATCTGGAAATTTCGCGGCAGGGACGACGCGTACGCGATGGTCTCGGCAAAGATAGCTACCGCGATACGAGATCGAATACCTCCCATTATTCAGCGCCCGGATTCGGTAGGTCGCTTCGGCACCAGGCACACGAACGAGGCGACTGCCTTCGTCGGCAACGATCGAGTTTTCATGAGCGTTCGTCATTAGCGACCTCCCTGCTTTTGATGCGGCTTTGTGAAAATCATGCACACATCATGTAAACCTGGGATAAACGACGAGCGGTAGCTCTTTCGTCCGCTGGTCGCTCCATGACTGAAACGAATGATATCGGTGCATTGCTGGACTAGACCCACCTCAAATGCCAGACGCTTTGTGTGGTGCACCAAGGGAACGAAACCAGCTTGACGGTCGGAATAGTCGCCCATCAATATGGCCAGCTTTCCACCCGATTCCAGAACTGAAACGCAGTTTCGAAAGAACTGCCGGTACTGCCGATTAAACGCTTCAAGCGTCGGGGCCTGGGACATGCAATTGGATGAATCGCTATAGATCTTCATCCGCCAGTAGGGCGGATGAGCCCAGATGAAATCAAACTGCGTATCGAACGAGTAGCCAAATGCATCACACGCATCAAAGCCGGATTTAAGGTCGCTCGATCGGCATTCGATTCCAAGATCTCGGCATACATCTCGGCAAGTACCGCTTCCAGTCATCGGATCGAAAACCCGTTGTGGCTTGAAATACCGAAGGAGGTCGCGAATCAAATTTCCGCCGCAATTGCCGGGGTATGAGCGATCACCGTATTGCCCGGGATCAGCGAAGTGATAAAGACTGGTTAGATGGGGCACAGGGGAGCCATTTCGCGGGATCGCCGGCAAAACCGCTGTGGTGGTTGCGGCCCGCTGAGTGCGAGCCGCGTAGAAGGGATTAGCTGAAACTGTCTGCATTACTGTTTCCCTCCACGAATGATAATTCGTTCGATGAGCGACGTTTGCTGCAAATCAAACTTCCGATGAAATCGATTGTTGATCGCTTCGCAAATTGATTGTGCAACGACTTGCGATTCAGTGTCGTCGCCATCAACGGCGATCACACCCTGCCGGTTTGAAGACTCGACTGCCAGCAGCGGGCCCTGCATTTCGCAGAAACGTCGGACGACCCGATAGGGTGGTGGATGATCAAGTAAAAAGTAGCGACGAACTGTCGGTGGTATCCAGCGTCGGAAGGTACTTCGATTGAGGCTGCGTGCCACAACGGTCGCTCGCATCAATGCACTCGCCGCCGAGCCCCAGAAGTGCGTCGCCGCCACAAAATTGTCAGTGACGCTGCTGCGAATCTCAAAGGTCTCGTCGACCCCATCGCTACTCCTCTGAACGGAGAACGGGCCACGATGGTGGCTTTGGAAGAGCTCCCGGTCTAGCGATTCAATTGATGAGTGATTGCGAGATTGTTCGTATGTCATGGCTATACCTCTTGCTGCTTTGGTGGTTGGCAAACGATGCGTCCATCGAGCGGTACAGCATCAAGCTGAATGGTCAGGCTGTCGTCGCTGTTCTTCCAAGCCGCACCGATGCGGTTCCAGAACGATTTGCCGTTCCCGGTCTCTCTGACCGCGTACGCGTAGAGAGCTGGCTTCTTTGAAGTTTGGTTGGTCATGTCTTTTTCCTTTGTTCAAGTTCTTCGCCGCAGACCACCTGCGGCCGATGGTGAGCCAAAAATGTCGTCGATTGCGTAGCGGCCTCTGGCCGCGATCCAGTCCAGCTCAAAAGCGGAGGCTCCTCCGGAAACCGCTTTTGTGCTGGATGGGAACGCAGGGCGGCATTAGCGACACCAATCAAGGCCGCACGTCAAAGGCACAGAACTGCAAAGGAAAGGCAGGAGATGCTCACCGGAGATGAGTTGAAAGCGAACGCGTCTAGCGAGCAGGGGACTCGGCCACCATCGCTGTCTTTCCCTCCGCGGCGAGAACAGCAGCAGCCGTTTCGTCGTGACCGTGAAGCTCGGCAGCAAGACGGACACGCGGCAAGATTACGGAGCGGCGATGATCACCGAGCGGAGCTTTGTCGATTAACAATCGAAGCGTCTCGGTTTGTCCGGCTGCCGAGGCTTCGTGCAGGGCTGTGTAGCCAATGTGATTGGTTTCCATAGGATCGGCTTTCGCTTTCAGAAGTGTCTTTACCATCGCTAAATCGCCACGCCGAGCCGCGATATGGATCGGCCGGTCACCTTGCGGGGTCGGGGTATCCACGGAAGCACCGGACGCAATCAAGGTATCCGCCATGAATTGGTAACCTCTCGAAACCGCTTCGTGCAAAGGTGTTTTGCCGGCGGTGTTAAACTGCTCGGGCTTCGCCCCAAGTTCGAGCAGCAAAGTCATGACACCGAAGTTGCCAGTTCGGGCCGCTCGATGCAGCAGCACGTCGCCCCGTTTACCGATCGTTTGATTGACATCCGCTCCAAGTGAAACCAGCTTGCGAGCTAGGTCCATTTGCCCGTGGTCCAAGGCGACTTCCAATGGTGTCCTACCATCGAAGTCACAGTGATTCAGCTTCGCTCCTGCAGCGATCGCCGACATCATCTCATCAAGCTGACCGCGTTTGATTGATTGAATTAGTGCATAACCTGGTAGCATCTCGCCTCGCTGGAGGCGGGAATAAAGGACTCTGCACTGGATGGCAAGCAAAAAGAAATGAAATCAGCGGACCTTGCTACTTACTGAAGACAGATATGAGTTGTCGCTGAACCATCACGCGTTATTCCGCTACGTTGAGGATATCGAATCCCTTGTTCTGCATTTCCATCTTGGCGGCCAGCACTTGAGTAGACTGACTAAATCGCAAAGCAAAGGGGAGTGATTAATGAAAATGCCGATAGGGTTTCGTCAGCCACGTCAACGAAGTAGACGGCAACGAAGCCGCAACCGTAAGCGACGCATGACGGCGGAACGGCTTGAGCCTCGTACTATGCTGAATGGTTCGAATATTTTTGGGGGTCACAATTTCCCTCGGCCACACGACGTCAACAACGATGGAATCGTCACTCCACTCGATGCATTGGTAGTGATCAATGCCCTGGCGAGAGTCAGCGACTCGGGACAAACAAGTATCCCCATTTCATACGAGGACCCTGCAGCTGGACGAGACCTGGGATACGACGTTTCCTGCGATGCTAGGATTTCGCCACTGGATGCATTGCTGGTCATTAACACAATTGCTCGAGGGGTCTTCCCATCTGGTCTCAATTTTGAAACCGAAGGCGGACAGGTAAGGCCAGAGCGGGACGCTGAAAGCTCGCGTTGCTTTCTGCACCTTACCGAAAGCGACACATTCCTTGCATCGATCACGTCCGACTTCGTCGTTCCACCTAACGCAAGCCATGTGGAGCTAGAGCTTGCCAACGTGAACTTTGATCTTACAAGCAATGGTCTGGCCAACGATGCGATCGAGATTGCGGTGCTGGATTCAGAAGGTCGGCCGCTAATCGTTCCATACTTAGATGGTGGTGATGCTGTATTGAACCTGACTGAAGGATTCGATCCTCAAGGCACACCATCAATTAGTGTTTCGTCTCGCGGCAATGTGGAGGCAATCACCATTCCCTTGGACCAACTGCCAATTGGTGCGCAGGCGAGCCTTGTCGTACGAACCATCAACAATGACAACGATACTGGAACGTCATTTGATTACCTAGGGTTCGAGGTCGTTACGGCTGATCCGGCAGTTGCTTTGCAATCGAGACAATCGAGTACGGGAGCGGTTGCCGACACCACAAGCAAAAGTATCTCAGAAACTTTCCCAAAAACTCTTGATTCTGGTGTTCGAGCCGCGCCGTTCGGCGAGAATCGCAACAATGGGAAAGTTACCGCGACAAATTCGGCGAGCCGTCTATCCAGTGATCTTGATGAAGGCGAAAGCAGCTCCATTACAGATCTTGCGGTCGGCGAGCTAATCGGAGGCTTCCTTTCTTCGTCGGCGGACACCCACTCCCATACCGTGGTCCTCAATCAAGACGGCAGACTCTTTGTTGACCCACACGCGGCGGACTCTGACGATTTCTTTTGGCGGCTATCGTCTTCCGGTGGGATAGAAATCGCGTCAGGCCCATCCACCGCAGATTTACGAATTCCCGGTGTCTTGCCAGCCGATGCCTACCAACTGCAAATTGAGCAACCAAGTGGGGCTGAGACGACACACTACCAACTTCAGGTTTGGCAGTTCGAAGATAGCCAGCAAGATTTGCAGCTTGATCAGGTGACGCTTGGAAGTATCACAACGCCAGGTGCGACGGATCGTTATCGTTTCTACGCCACAACTGGTCAGGCATTTGATATTGATCTAATGCGCGTGAGCGGAGATTTGGTTGGGCTAAGAGCAGATATTCGAGATGCCGACAATCACGTCGTTGTCTCTTTCGATCTTGACCGCAATGATGTAACGTTGCCAGCCGCTGGTGACTACACGCTAAACATCTACAGCGATTCCGGGACTAAACGCAATTTCGGTACGTACGCATTTCAAGTCGCAAGCAGCAGTGCTACGCCAAGGGGCACGCTGCCGCACGACATTGACGTGGTTGAGTTTGCGTGGACACCAACGGTGATCGACAACGACATCTTCGTCGAGATCACTTGGACGGTTGAGAACACCGGTAATGAAGTGGTAGTCCTGGACGGTACGGAAGACCGACTACTGATAACGAATCAAGTACGAGCCGATCGAGATCGTCGTCCCGGTTTGGTTGAATTCGGACAAAAGTTCTCCATCAATGAAGTGCTTGAACCTGGAGAACGATACACGCGTTCGGCGGTCATTTCCGACGTTTCCACGTTGGGTGGTGATATCCAATTTGGTGTGCAAGCTGATGTCACAAATCAGATCGGAGAATTCGAAGAGACCAATAACTATCGCGTATCACCGGAACTCTTTGCTTTCCCTCAGCTCGCGGAATCGGAACCGACTTCAACCATCGCGATCGACAGGCCAAGCGGTCCAGTTGCCGCTGGAGAGGAAATCGTGTTGCCTGGCCGGGTCGACCTAGCTGAGGCGACAACGAATACCATTGTGATCATTGATGTCTCCGGCAGCACCGCCCTTACGACAGGGATCGATGTAGACGGTAATGGTGCCGTAGACGAGAATGACAATCTCAACGGTGATGGTCGGGTCGGTGATATTCTCGACGCGGAGCTGTTTGCTATTCAGTCTCTGATCGAATCGCTTGCCGAGAAAGAGGGGCAGAGCATTGCGGTAGTTGGCTTGGCCCGAGTTGATTCCGGTGGCCGACCCTATTCATCAGCCCTTGACATCTCGGCACATGGCTTTCGACAGTCATTCGCTTCGGTGACTCAAGATACGGTCGCCGAATTGGAGGCAGCGATCAGGTCGTTGACTCACAGTCAGCGACTTGTGGCAGCATTCTCCGACGCTGGAAAGTTTCACCCAATCAGATGGGGTGGCGGCACAGACCTCGGCTTGGCGATGTCCGAGGTTGAGAGGCTGCTCTCGCGAGCACCCAACGCAGACCAAACCGAGGTTCTTCTGTTTGCTGATGGAAGTCCAACGTCACACGGCGAAGCGTCAGATGAGCAACTGCGTCGCATTGCTGACTTTGGAGTCAGCTTTCGCGGCTTTCAGATTACAGGTGATGCGGTCAGTGACGAGATGCTTCACGTCGCCCAAACAATCTCCAGTCATCCTGGATCAACAGGGCAGGCGACAGTGGTGACCGACCCATCGGATCTTGCCGACATAGTCTCACCTTCGATCGAACTTGCAGCCGTACGGGTAAATGGCCAACAAGGAATCCTTACCGATACCGATGGCGGCTTTCTCGGGCGGGTCAAAGCAGAGCTTGGTACGAATTCAGTTCAAGTCGAGGCGATCGATACTCGTGGAAACGTCTACGCAACTGAGTTCACGCTCGACGCGGTTGGAAGCGAAGCTCCTCAAGTTGAAGGACGTACATTTCAGGATGTGACGGCTAGCCTTGGCGAGATTTACGGCCGCACTAGTTTCAACTCCCGGTCTGATGAATTGTTGCTTGAACTCGGGGCGAGCAATCTTGGTCTTGTCGAGGCGAAAGCTCCTCTTCTCATGGCCGTCGAGGGCATTTCCATCGCGTCAGTAAGCGTGATCGATCCAGACGGTTATTTCGACGATGGCACTCCCTACATTGATTTGTCAGATCACGTAGTGGACGGATGGTTGTCACCGGGCGACATCAGTGAAACGCCCATCACCGTCTTTGCCAACCCAGATCGCATGCCCTTCAGCTATGACATTGCGTTCTATAGTGATGTAAATGCGGCACCAACATTCAACACGCTACCGAGCGTCGAGGCCTTCGCTGGTCAGCCATACGAATACATATTCGACGCGGCCGACCCCGAAGGTGAAGCGTTAAGCTTTCTCTTACTATCGGCTCCGGAGGATATTCAGTTTGATGCAGCAAGCAAGCGAATCACCTGGCAGCCAACCAGGCAAGAGCTTGGCCGCCACCAATTCATCATCCAGGTGCAGGACCCGCGAGGCGGGTACTCCGAGCAAGTGTTCTCGCTTGAGGTTCGCAACGCGGTACCCAATCGGCCACCCGTGTTTCGGTCGCTACCTGACGCCGAGATCTTGCTCGACGATTCAGGGCTGGGTCGCTTTCTTTACGTACCCGACGTCTTTGACGCGGACGGTGACCAAGTCACGGTTAGCATTCTTGACGGTCCAGATGGCTTGGAGCTAACCCAGTCAACAGACGAGATTACTTGGTCGGCAGATGGCTCCGATCTAGGAAGCCATACTGTTTCGCTACGGATTGACGACCAGCAAGGTGGTATCACCACGCAAACCTTCACTCTTCGCGTCCTCGACAACGCCGCTATCGGTGAGCCACGAAACGGGAGCGCTCCCTACATCGCGATTTCCGAGCAAGTGACCGCAGTGGCCGGCAGTGATTTTCAGTTGCTGTTTCGCGTCCAAGATGGCCAAGGCGACATAAGCGACGTATCGATTGTCGATGGACCGGCTGGAGTGACGGTCTCCCAACAGGTTCGATTTGACGCCAACAATCAAGCTACTGACGTCTACTATCGACTTGACTGGTCGGTACCGCAGGATTTCAACAACAACGATGATGTGGTACTCAACGCGACGGATGCGGAAGGTAACAGCACGGAGGTAACGGTTCAGTTTCAAGCCAAGCCGGCCACCGACGTGAACTTTAGCCCAAAAGTCACTTCGACACCTCGACCCACAGCGCGCATTGATCGGCCTTGGGCTTATGTGATTTCGGCAACTGATCCAGAGAATGAAGCGATCAGCTACACGCTCACCGACGCGCCGAGCGGAGCGAAATTGTCAGCGGACGGCGTGTTAGGCTGGACGCCGACGGCAGAGGACGTCGGCGTCCATGCTATCCAAGTGCTCATTGAGGACGGACGCCGAGGACGGACACTTCACAGTTTTGACTTGAGCGTGGTCACGGCAGATTCCAACTCGCCGCCTGTGCTTTCCACACTGCGAGATGCCGCTGTCATCACCGGGAGTGATCTGGTTATTCAGGCAGCTGGTGCCGACCCAAATAACGATACCATCCTGTATCGCCTCCAAAATGCCCCGAACGGGATGTCGATTGATGCACGCACTGGCCTGATTCACTGGACGCCGCTAGATAGTCAAATCGGCCAACACCAAGTCACCGTGGTTGCAAGCGACCCATCACTTCGTAGCAACCAGCAGCAGTTCTCTGTTGACGTTTTCGGCATCAATGTGCCGCCATCGATAATATCGACACCCAAAACCACTGGGTTCGCCCAACAAACCTTTGTTGACTTGCCCGTGGCCATTGACCGTGAGCGTAATCAGCTCAATTGGAATCTCGTCAGCGGCCCCAACGGCATGACGGTTGATAGCGATAGCGGCGTGATCTTCTGGGCGACCGACAGTTCGCACATTGGCACCCATCAAGTCATCGTATCGGTCAGTGACGGCGAGCAAGATGCTGAGCAAAGCTATCTGCTTGAGATCGTTGATCCCGACTTGCTTATTGACCCAAGCAATCCATCACTTGGCACGGTGGGCAATAGATCACCTAGCTTTACCTCACGTCTGCCCTCGGTGTTTGAAGTCGGGTTGGATACATCTGTTGAAATCAATGCTGTTGACCTTGATGGGGATGACGTTGCTTACACGCTCATTGAAGCCCCGATAGGCACTCAGCTTAACGATGCGACCCTTAGCTGGAGACCAACAGTTGATCAGGCTGGGGACTACGAATTGGTGATCGAGGCACGCGACGCCTTCGGTGCAGCCTCGATACAACGATCTTTTGTGAGCGTGTTCGAAAACTCGCCACCAAACATATCGCCCTTCGATGATCGAGAGATCACTCGCGGGCAAGTGTTCCGATTTTCTCCGACTGCAGCCGATCCCGATGGCGATGCGGTGTTCTGGAGCTTGGTTGACGGACCGCCTGAGACGCAGGTCGATAACTACGGAAACATCGTTTGGCCAACGCTGGGAACCACTACTACTTCCGCCGTGGTAACCGTCTCCGCATTCGACACCAATGGAGCAAGCTCAACCGCTTCGATTTCTATCGACATCCTCGAGGATACGGAGGGTCCGGACATCGACATTCAGTTCCTCCAAGGCCTAACGGTTGTCGACGCACGACCGATTGTCGCTCGCGGTAGTGCCTACGCAATTCGTGTTACTGCCGCCGATAACGTCGGCGTCACAGACTTGGTAGTGTCGGTGGACGGTGTCATTCGAACAATCGACGAGTCGGGTGTCGTCTTTGTCTCTGCCCCGAATATTGGCAATCAGCAGATTGATGTCGTTGCCTTGGATGCCGCTGGCAATCGAAGCGAATTTAGTCAATCAATCGATATTGTTGACCCTGCGGACGCAAACTTCCCTGGGTTCGAAGCGACATCCATTCCGCCTCATCCTGGATTCATTGAGGGCGATGAAGGCGATCCGGTCGTATTCATTGACACGCCCTTGCCTGGCGACACCATTACTGGCGTGACGCCGATTATCGGCACGGCTTCTGATCCCGAAGGCAACTTCTGGTACTACCGCGCCTATCTCGGTCGTGAAGACTTGGTTTCGACGACCAGTATCGATTTGCAAGATCCTGACTGGACAATTCTTGAGCAAAGCACTGATCCCGTTATTGATGGACAGATCCTGTCTCTTGATCCGGCGATGCTATCGAACGATGTCTACACCGTGTTGATCGCGGCTTACGACGTCAATGGCAACGGCTTCGCCAACTGGACCAGCGTCAACGTCGAAGGCAATTTGACCGTAGGTAATTTCACGCTTCCGGTTACCGATCTATCCATTCCTTTGTCAGGCATCCCGATTGAGATTACCCGCGTTTATGACACGGTTGCCGCCAAGGATGGAGGCGATTTCGGATATGGCTGGCGGATGGAAACGCAAGATCCACGACTTTTAGAAACCGCTCCGGAGAACACCGAGTTCATTCCCGGTTCGACCAAGGTCTACCTCTCCGGACCGGATGGTAGGCGAATCGGCTTCACCTATGAAGAAGAACCGATTCCACTCTTCTGCCACGCACCCGATCTCTGCATCTTTCAAGGCTATCTGGGTGATCAACAATTCAGGCCGTATTTCAAGCCGGACCCTGGTGTCTATTCAACTTTAGAAGCCGAAGGACTTGGCATCATTACCCGCGGGGGCCTCTCCAATGGCTTCTCGCTGATCACTCAAGCCTTAACGCGTCGCCCGCAAGTCAACCCAAGCGAGTACACGCTCACCACCAAAGATGGCCTGGAGTATCGCTACCAGCAGAATAAGGGCCTCAAGAGCATCACAGACCTCAACGGAAACGTGGTGACGTTCTCGGCAGACGAGATTGTGCATAGTGATGGCGAGGTCATCCGCTTCACCCGAGATGGTCGAGATCGCATCCGCACCATCACTGATCCCGCCGGTGGCGTGATCGAATATCGGTATGACGCGAGCGGCAATCTGGCAGAGGTCATCAATCAGGTCGGATTGGTCACCAAGTATCACTACCTCAATGACCCTGGACATTATCTGGACGAGGCTATTGACCCACTCGGCAGAACTACGTTGAAAGTCGAATATGACGAACGAGGCATGTTCGTTGGGCTCTTCGACGCAGTTGGCCAATCCGTTGGTTCTCAATCGTTCGACACGTCAGCAAGCACCGGTGTCATTCGTGATGGACGCGGCAATGAGACCGTCATTGAGTACGACGACCGCGGAAATGTTTTGATCGAAACCGATCCACTTGGTCATCAAGTTCGTTACTTCTACGAAGACCCGGCAAACCCCGATCTTGAAACACGGATCATCGCCAAGGACGGCCACGTCACCGAACGACAGTTCGATGACCGTGGCAATCTTTTGGTTGAGGCGGAGCTTGGCCCCGAGGGATCACCATTCGCCGAGCCGATCGTCACCAGCTACACCTATGATTCCGGCAACCGCGTAACCAGCGTCACCGACGCCCGGGGCAATACAACCTCGTTTGCCTATGATCAAGACGGCAATCTCGTTCTGCTTACCAACGCGTTGGATCATGAGTCGAGCTTCACCTATGACGCCGACGGAAACGTATCCACCTTCACTGACTTCAACGGCAACGTCACTGTTTTTGAAAACTACGTTAGTGGCCAGCCAACGCTGATCACTTACGGCGACGGCACCCAACAACGCATCGAGTACAACATCTACGGCCAACCTACCTTTGAGGCCTACTTTGAGCCGGACGCGTCGATAGCGTGGCAACGAACACGTAAATATGACCGCCTTGGACGCCTTGTCGAAGAAACGCTCGGAAGCGATATCGATGGCTCCGCCACAAAGCGGCGGCTGTTCTATGACGGCCAACTACTCGATTGGGAGGTCCTCGTTCATCCGGATTCCATCGACAGCGAAGGCAATCTTACGGAGAGCCCAGCCACACCGATAACCAATCGACACAGCAGCATCATTGACTATATCTATGACGACAAAAATCGCTTGATTCAGCAGATCGACGCTGAGGGTGGCGTGATCGACTTCCGATACGATGCCGATGACAACCGCGTCGCCCTGCGTGACCCAGTTGGCAACCTCACGACTTGGCTCTACGACGAAGTCGGGCAACCCATCGAGGAACGCGATCCACTTTATTGGGACCGAGTCCGCAGCAACGATGCGGCATTGACCGCCCTGAGCGACGACGAGTTTCTCGACCTCGTCGCACCATCCGATGGTGATTCTGTCGATGCTTTGTTTGACGATCCGAGTGGAGCTTCCTGCCAAACAAACACCGGAGCGGATCACGTGATCCTCAGCTGCTTCGACGAGGTCGGCAATCAATCCGCCAAGATTGACCGGAACGGCAGGCGTTCGGAGTACAACTATGACTTCATGCAGAACCTAGTCGAAGAGCGTTGGTACACAATCGATGATGCACTCGTTCGCACGCTTGCCTACGGATACGACTCCGTTGGCAACATGCGTTCCGCGAGCGACCCAGACAGCCAACTGACTTACACCTACAATGCCGCCAACCAACAACTGACGGCCGACAATGCGGGAACGGCAAATGTCCCGCGGGTTTTACTCTCCTATGACTATGACCCGAACGGTAACGTCATTTCTGTAAGCGATGATTCGGGTGTCACTGTCGCATCGATATATAACGAACGAAATCTGCTTGATGTTCGCCAATGGTTCGACGCGGATGGGAGCGAGCTTGATCCGCTTCGCTTTAATTTCTCCTACAACGCCGCTGGTCGCACAACGATTGTTGATCGATTTGCTTCGCTCGACCAATCAAACTTCATCGGTCAGCAATTGCGAGAGTACGATCTCGCAGGCCGATCCACAGTTATCGATTTCGTCAACGCAATCAGTGAATCACTCGCGTTTTATAGCTTCACTTATGAAGCTCTCGGCAGGATGGCTACCAGCAGCCGAGCAGGCATTGACGCGACCTACGCACACGACCTAACCGGACAACTGACGTCGGCTATCCGATCAACCGGGAACGACGAGTTCTTCAGCTACGACCTCAACGGCAATCGAACTATCGCCGGCTACCTCACCGGGATCGGAAATCGACTAGCGACCGATGGAACATACAACTACGAGTACGACGGCGAGGGAAATCGAATAAGCAGGACAGAAATAGTCACGGGGACCGTCACTCGCTACGAATTTGATCACCGCAATCGCTTAATTCGTGTTACTCAACAAGACCCCGGCAGTGAATCTGTAGAAATTGCAACTTACAGCTACGACTCCTTGGATCGTCGCACAGCAACAAGACAGCTCGGTGAAGTCGCAGCGAGCATTTACGACCGAGATCAGGTATGGCTCGCACTTGATCAGGTGTCAAGAACATCCGAAAGGTATTTATATGGCGATGATATTGATACACTTCTTGCAATAGCAGCTCCGGCCAAACAGGCAGCGTTTGTTAATACCGACCAGCTCGGGAGTGCGGTTGGCTACATTGGCCTCAACGAGATTGGCACAGTTCAGTTTTCCTACGCGTCATTCGGACAACCAGGTCCAACGCATGCGATAGGACAACCTCGGTTCACCGGACGAGAGCACTCACCAGCGCTCAACCTTATCTACTACCGTGCTCGAGAATATGACCCGGTCATAGGCCGGTTTTTAAGTGAAGATCCCCTTGGGCTGGGCCCGGATGCAAATACTTATCGTTACGTTTACAACGCGCCGCTCGAATACGTTGACCCTTTCGGGGAGGCGGCGGTTGGTTTGGGGGTGTTTGTCCGTGCCGCGTCGCTTGTGCCAACTACCGGCACCGCCGCCGTAGCGATAAGGATTGCTTGCATACTCGTCAAGGCGGCGGACGCTCTTAGGCTTGGTCCTGCGTTCGTAGTGAAGCCCCTTGCCCTTGCATGCGACGTCCTCGTCGGTCCGCCAATCAAGAAAGCATCACCCAAGCTTAGGGTACCCCCAAGAAAACCGCCGTGGCGGCCACCGAATTCTCCACCCAACAATCCAGGCTTTCGTCCGAAGCCTGGATTCCCCTCGAATACTCAAATTCGCCCAGGCACGTTTAGGTGAAGCTCCTGGAACGTGCCAAATGAACGTTTTGCTCAGGGCCACCGCTAACTCTGGGTAATCTGGGCTAACGTGATTCAGGCATATTTGGGATGATGAGAAATTCTAAATTCGTCCTCAACCCCACCTTCTCGCCATGGCCAAGGACTCGGCCCCGATTATTACCGCAGAATCGATTCTCGATCACTTTGAGTCGCTTCCCGATCCGCGGTCTCACGTCAATCGTAAACATTTACTCGGTGATTTGATCGTCATCTCCATACTGGCTGTAATCGCTGGGGCGGAAGGTCCCGAGGCGATCAGTGTTTGGG
>JBCCOI010000026.1:0-28374 GCA_039025515.1 Planctomycetota bacterium | reverse complement strand
TCGGAAGCTCGAATGCTTTCCAGGTATTCTGCAAAACGAAGGTACCTCGGAAGGACCTCCTCCAAAGGCGTGCGGTCGCCGGTGTAAAGAAAGTAGTTCCACCCGTCGAGAAGAAACTGCACTCCGTGGTCGAGAAGCGGCCCCCACTGCGTCAAATTCAGTTGTCTCTGCGCGATCCGTTTCAAGCGATCGACAGCCGGCCAACAATCAAGGAAATAACCGTCCTTTGTCATTCCCTGACTGAAGGTAACTAAGAACCTTGCGACTTGCCGCGTTTCTCCCGTCAAAGCAAGCAGCGCATGATGTTGGTGTGAGATGTCGCCGCTGTACTGCTGACGCTCGCGACCCATGGTATCGACAAGCGTTTCCTGGGCACAGTTGCGCAGCGTGTTCGTCGCGGCATCGAAGAGCCGTTGCAGCTTCTTCTCCGAAGTCTCCACGCGAGGTTCGGCGGGCCAAGGATAGATGCGACGCCTCATGCCGACCCGTTTGATGCAGACGTTTCCTTTCCCCGGATGGAAGTGTAACTGCAACCATCGCGCGGTTTCGAAATCGAACGTCTCCAGCTCTTGAAGCTCCTGGCGACAAACAAAGCGCGTCCACGAGTGATGTCCGGTATCCAGCAGAACCTTCTCGGACCCCACAGCATGCGCGTCGTGAACCAATAACTCAAACGTCGTGCCCTCCGGCGCGTCAATGGTTAAACCGGGAAAGCCGACGCCTTGCTCTTCGAACTCGAACGTCAATGCCACGGATCGTTCCGCATCCAGAGCAAACTCCCATTGACCGTCCGGCTTTGACGCGACGAGCGCTGCCGGTTCGGCTTGCCAGGCATCGCGTGTCCGCATCGCGAATACTTCTTCGATGGGGCGGCTCCAACTCAGCACGTGTTGCTCGGCGAGCCGGGTGACTGGTACCCAAGTTTCATTCATCATCGCCAAGCTACGACGCCGTAGAGACATCGTCGCGTGCGTCTCTTTCGGCGTTCCGATTCCCGCGATGGGTTCGCGTCGTTTTCCACAGATCACCGGCTTGTCGGACGGACACTCGATGACAGTTGCTTCAAGCCAGTCGTTTGCTTCCAAGCGATTCGGCGAGGACCAACCCGACGGATACTTCCGAGCATCGAACACTTCTTGGAACGCCCTCAGGTAGGATCGCCGGTGGCCACCGGGTTCCCATGCCCGACAGACCTGGCATAGCCAACGTTCATCCGTGACGAGCCACTCCGTTTCGCCATCGGCGTGGCAAATTTCAAGACAAACGATCAAACCCGGTAAACCCATCGGCCAAGTTCCTTCGCCGTCGCCGTAGTAAAGCACGGCGACACCCAAAACGTTCGGCCCTTCATGAACAACATGGGTCAAGTCGACAGGGTCACACTCCGGCCAGCGCGGATCATTCGGCGGCGGACCCCATTGCATTCGCTGGCCGTTGACTTCCAGTCGGTATCGGCTCTCGCCGAGCATCCACCCGCGCACCGACTTCGGTTTTGCAGGCAGCGAAAACTCACGACGGAACAAGACGACCGTATTGGCAAGCGTACGAACTGCCGGATACCAGATCCATTTTGCGGGCGAGAGATCGAGTGAACTCAAATCAATCTTCTCGGGATAACGAAGCTTCTGTGTCTCGGCTTCGAGGTCCTCGCATGCTGCCGCTAGTGGATCGAGTGCGATGAGCCCGGCCCCCGCAGCGGACGCACTTGTAAACGCACGCCGATTCATCCGCTGCACGTATTGCATTTGGCTGTTCATTTGGTTCTCAAACTATCGTGCGGCAGACCGTTCCTCGTGAAGCCTTCATTTTAGATGAAAGCTGATCCGGTGGAGTTGACGGCAATTGATTCGATGCGAGACTCCGCAAGCCGTTGTCGGTCGCTGACTGGAGAGAGTCTGGTTCGATGTTTTGATCCTCCGATTTGATTTGCGTTTTGGGTCTTCTTCACCACGATGAGTTGGATCCTGTTGAGTCTCGTGTCCGCGATGTTGTTGGGCTGCTACGACGCCGCCAAGAAGCTCTCGGTGCGCGATAACGCCGTTCCGATTGTGCTGCTGGCCAGCGTCAGCATCGGTGCGTTGATCTATTCGCCGTTGATTGCGGTTTCAAAGATTGCACCTGCGATCATTCCTCGAGAGTCTTTTCGTGTGTTAACACTGACTTGGGCGGACCACGGTCTGCTCGCCGCAAAATCGGTGCTGGTGGGGGCTTCCTGGACGTGCGCCTTTACGGCTTTGAAACATCTACCGCTTTCGATCGCCGCGCCGATTCGTTCCACCAGCCCGCTTTGGACAATCCTGATCGCCGTTTGCTTTCTTGGTGAACGTCCAAGCATGCTTCAGGCGATTGGGATGGCGGTTACGCTTTTTGGATTTTGGCAATTTACATTGATCGGCCGACGGGAAGGTATTCGTTTCACCCGCGACCGCTCCGTGGCTTGGATGATTGTGGCGACACTGCTGGGTGCCTGCAGTTCGATCTATGACAAGTGGCTGCTTCAGTCCCATGGGATTCCCGCCGTGACACTGCAAGCGTGGTTTACGGTCTACCTTGTACCCGTGATGGTCCCGCTGGCATGGCATTGGAAAGGGGAGCGGCATCGTGCCGAAACAGTGGCGACCGATGGCCTTGCGGTGGATCACCATGGAGACGGGCGTCAGAACTTTGAATTTCGCCCCAGCCTGCTGGCGGTCAGTCCGCTGCTCATCGCTGCGGACTGGTTCTACTTCACGGCACTTGCCGAAGAGAACGCGATGGTCTCCATCATTTCGGTCATCCGGCGCAGCAGCGTAGTGATCGCTCTGATCTTTGCAGCCGGAGCGCTCAGCGAGCGAAACTTTCGAGCCAAGCTTTTCTGCGTCGCTCAAGTCCTCCTCGGTGTGCTACTCATCAGCTATTAACGGCGGCATCGTTCGAGCAACCGGAGGAGTCGAGTAGTCGTGGCGACCTGTTTTCACGATCACTCCGGCGTTTTATGTTACGCTTCTCACGGGCCGGCATCCGCGCATTTCGCCTGATCGCGAGCCCCGGGAGATACGCCGCCACCATGTTTGTTCGACACAGTGTGTTTGTCCTACGAAATTTCTGCGCTCGAAAGACTCGCGCGTTGACCTTCGTCACGCACGGCATCGTCAATATTCGAATGACCGATCAGGTTGCAGCGGCGCGGCCGACTTCTTGGAGGTTGTCTTGAACCTTCGATGAGTGAGTTTCTTCTCTTTTACAAGCGTCCGGACCCGACAACCTGGGTCTACTTATCGTCTTTCTTGACGATCGGATTGTATTTCGTATTTCATCGTTTTTGGAGTTTTCGAAATCTCGATATCGTCCTGCTGATTCTGCTTGCACCGGGCTTACTGATGGTGCACGAAGGCCGACGCCGCATGCTACGGGAGATGGAATCGGGCACACGGCAAGAGCAATCCGAGGATGAGTCCGAACCGGATGTTTCGGTCGATGACGAAGAGTTAACGGCGCCGACCAGTTTGATAGCGGAATCGGACGGAACGTTGCTCGTTTCCAAGATCCAGGAGTCCGGGAGCAAGGATTCCAGAAGCCAGGTCCAGCCAAATAGCGTTGATAACGAAAAAGACGATCGGGGCCGGCCGCCGCGAACCGAATCGAACGAACCGCTTCCGTCGTTGGAAGAAGAGAACAAGTTGCCTTTGGTGACGGACCCGAGTGTGATCGATGACCGCCTTGAGTCGACTTCGGAGGATCCCGATCAAATCGAATCGGAAGAAGAAATCTCTGCCAAACAATTGTTGCGCCGCGGCTTTGTCACGCTGTTTGCGGTCGAGATGCTTTTGCTGATCCGCTTGCTCTATGACCCGTTGGTCAATCGCCGCCCACTGCTTGACCCGAACTTGACCGTCGGCGGGCTCTACTTCCTGAGTGTCTCGC
Organism: Planctomycetota bacterium; assembly: GCA_039025515.1. GTDB lineage: Bacteria > Planctomycetota > Planctomycetia > Pirellulales > Pirellulaceae > Stieleria. The sequence continues at coordinate 24,471 of JBCCOI010000026.1, read as the reverse complement.
TCTTCGTTTTCATGATGGCCAACGTCGCGACCAGCACGCCGCGGATGCGGGTATGGCAAGGCCCGTCACTCGGACCCGGCTACGCGTTGATGAATCGCCTACCCACGATCACCACGCGTCCGGTCAGTACGGCTTTAGGAGGCGAGGAACCGGCGACGGAAGCCGAGTTGGACGCCAGCAGCCGGAGCTGGACGGTGCTTGCGAAAGTGCTGGCCATTTCCGCGCATTTGGCCATCATCGTCGCATTGGTCTTGATCGGCAGTCGGCACTTTGGAAACCTACGTGGCGGCGTCGGCTGCGCCCTTCTGTATCTCTTGATGCCCTACACCGCCCAGATGACCGGTCGGGTTGACCACGCGCTTCCGGCGGCACTGCTTCTGTGGGCAGTCCTTTGCTACCGCCGACCGTCGATTGCCGGAGTCTTTATTGGCCTGGCAGCCGGACTCGTTTACTACCCTCTTTTCTTACTTCCACTTTGGTGCAGTTTTTACTGGCAGCGAGGTGTGCGTCGTTTTGCGTTCAGCGTCCTGACGACACTCATCGTGTTGGTTTTGCTGCTGGTCCTGGGAGGTACGGAATCACTACTCGATCATCTTGTTCAAATGTTCGGGCTGTTCTGGCCGATCAATGATCCAAGTGGGATCTGGGTGGTCGGATGGAATCCACGCTGGCGGCTTCCGGTAATCGTAGCGTTCATTATTCTCACCGCGCTGTTCGCCGCCTGGCCTTCTCCAAAGAACCTCGGCACGTTGATTAGTTGTTCTGCGGCTGCCATGGTCGCTGTTCAATTCTGGCATGGAGACGGCGGTGGACTTTTCATTGCCTGGTTCCTTCCTTTTCTCCTGTTAACAATCTTCCGACCGAACCTTGAAGATCGCATCGCGACCAAGGTAGTCAATCGTACTCGATCGAACTCCGGAATCGGTTCGAATTCCTCTCCGACGCTATCCTGACGGATCATGGCAGAAGCTCACTCAGGCACTTCCGCAGATTCAGCTGCGGATCACTATCAGTCTCTATGCGACGCGGCCGAAAAGCGGATTGCGGAGCTTCGCAGCAAGGATGGCAGATTCGCAGTCGTTCGGTTGCTCCTGTTCGGACTCGCGTTGGCCGCCCTCGGTTTGGCGTTTTTCTCGAGCGTCGGAACAACGGCGTGGGTCTTGTTTGCGATCCTTGCGTTTTCATTTCTTTTTGTGGTCATTCTCAACGAACCCCTTCGCGACGAATTGGAATCGCAAGCGAGCTCCACAAGAACCATCCGGAGATTGATGGCCCGTCTGCAGCGGGATTGGGAGTCTCTGCCATGGAAAGCCAATGAAGCGAAGCTTAAAACCGTCGATCTTGAAGAGCACCAGAAAGATGTGGCGGACGACTTGGACCTCCTGGGCCGGACATCGTTGTTTCAATTCCTCTCGATGGCCGGAACGACTGTCGGCGTTCGTACGATCGCAAATTGGATTACCGGTCCGGCCGTTGCTGTCGTCGCCTCGGCTAGAAGCAAAGCCGTCGAGGCACTTGCACCGCGGCGAGATGAACGGATTCGTTTTTATTCGCTCGCTTCCGATGTCGGTAGCGGTACGGGCGATCCCGATGCGTTCATCGCGTGGTCTCAACAACCGGGCTGGTTGATCACGCGGCGTTGGCTGTTGGTATGGGCAAATGTCTCAGCCGCGATCACGATCCTGAGTCTTCTCTTGCTTGTTGCTTTCCGCTTCGAGTTGGTGGATCGTTTCATTGGCCAGGTCGGGCTTTTCAGTCTGCTCGGCGTACTCGGCATCAACGTGCTGATCACGACTCTCTTGTTGGCGCCCGCGCACCAGATTTTTTCCGTCGCCATGTCGAGCCGCCAATCGGTTGACGAATACCGAGAGCTCTTTTCGGCCGCGAGTTGGTTGACGACATGCGAGAACGTCTCAGAACGATTGACGTCGGTTCGAGAAACCTTGGCCGGCGACGAACCGGCCTCCGCGGTCAACGGAATGAACGCGCTGGGCCGCGTCGCGGCGATGGGTTCACTCCGCACCAGTGCCACCACGTTTTTGTTGTATCTGCCGCTGCAAGCGTTCGCCCTTTGGGATGTACGAGTGCTAAAACGACTCGAAGACTGGCAGTCCCGATTCAAGGATTCCATACCGAGTTGGTTCGAAGCTTTTGGCGAACTGGAAGCGCTAATGTCACTCGCCGCAGTCCATGATGAAAACCCTGACTGGGTGTTTCCTACCTGGGCAGACGAAGATAGCGAAGGCACTGAAACAAGGCTCTCATCAGTCGAACTCGGACATCCACTTCTGCCCGATGATGATCGAGTTTGCAACGACGTCACGATTGGTCCAGCAGGAACCGTCCTGCTTGTCACGGGCAGCAACATGTCTGGAAAGAGCACGATGCTCCGAAGCGTGGGACTGAACGTCGCATTGGCCGGTGCGGGCGCTCCGGTTTGCGCCAATCGACTCGTGCTGCCATCGATCGAGTTGGCGACCAGCATTCGTGTACGTGACAACTTGGCGGAGGGTGTTTCTTTCTATATGGCTGAGTTGCATCGCCTCAAAGGTGTCGTCGATCGAGCTCAAAATTGGAAGTCGGATAACACGTGCGTTTCACTCTTCCTGCTTGACGAGATTCTTCAGGGAACAAACTCGCGCGAGCGTCAAATTGCGGTAACGCAAGTCTTGCGTCACTTGATTGAATGTGGGGCGATCGGAGCAATCAGCACGCACGACTTGGAGTTAGCCGATGAGCCAGAATTGCAAGCCGTTTCCAACATCGTCCATTTCCGCGAAACGATCACGACGGATTCCGCTGGTAAGGAGACGATGACGTTCGACTATCAGATGAGAACCGGTGTGAGTCCGACGACAAACGCGCTCAGACTTTTGGAAATCGTGGGACTGGGCAAGGCCGAGCACTGAGTCGTCACAGACGAGGTCCTTACAGATAACGTCCCAAGAGACAGCTTCTACCAGATAAGCTTTGGCTTGCTCTCACTGACGAGAGAACGCCGTCAGCAGTGGACTTCAGTCAACTCAAATCAGCTCCGAAGGGGGGAAGGGGGCCAAATAATTCGCTGTTAAGGCATCGTTTTTCCGCATTCACCTTTGCACGGCAGCTTTACCGACGCTAGCTTCAGCTTCGCACGATCTGCTTAGCCCTTAGAAAATGGGCAATACGGGTCAACTTTTCGGCTTCCCGAAGCCTCACTTCTTTTCTCTCCATTTGGTGATGATATGGGACAGCGACGTACGCCTTCATGGCGGATGGCCTGTGCGCGGTTTGCGACCGCGCAGATTGCAAGTGCGCTGCTTGTAACAACTGGCATTTTTCTTTCGCCGTCTCCGCGAGCCTTCGGCGGAGACTTCGTAGTTGACAACCCGAGAGACGTTCGACTGATTCGGGCGAGGGTCTACGCGGCCCAGTTTCTCTCCAAAGCAACGTTTGGTCCGACGCAAGAATCGATCGAAGAGCTCGCCGTTCGCATCGCTCAGGTCGGTTACAAACAAGCCACGTCCGAATGGATCGATCAACAGTTCGAGCTTCCGATCACATCTCATGAGCAAACTGCTCGCGATATCATTTATTTGGACGGCAATGAAGACGACCAAGACGGGATCGGGATTGCCCGCTATCGCTATCAAGCTTGGTGGCACATCGCACTGACGTCGGAGGATCAACTCAGACAGCGGGTCGCGTTCGCCCTCTCACAGATTTTCGTGATCGGAGATAGCGGAAACAACTTCAACAACAATGATCGCCGGTTGAAGGCCAGTGCGATTCAGGGCGGAAATCCGCCGGAGGATTACACGATTCCGGATTGGCTGGGCATGTCTGATTTCTATGACATGCTCGCAAGCGGGGTTGATGGCACGTATCGAGACCTGTTGGAAGACGTCACCTATCACCCGTGCATGGGCACGTGGCTCAGTTCCGTTCGAAATCGAAAGGCGAATGTCGGACAGGGACGATTCCCCGATGAGAACTATGCCCGCGAGATCATGCAGCTGTTCTCGATCGGACTCTATCGATTGCAGGAAGACGGACGTGTGCTACTGGATGAGAACGGCGCACTGATTCCGACCTATGACAACGCCCAGATCAAGGAATTGGCAAGGCTATTTACTGGATTCCGCTACGCTCACAACACCAATACCAACTCGATCAACACGGGTCGCAACCTGGGTGACCCTATGCAGATCTACGTGCAAGAGCACGATACAAACTACAACTACACAGACGAGCCGAACCCGCCTCCTTCGAAGACGGTCTTTGGCGTTGTTCTCCCGCCGCTCGCGAGTCCGATTAACGCTCAAGCGGTGGAGGATGAGATCGGAGCGGGACTGGATGTTATTTCTGAACATCCCAACGTCGCACCCTTCATTAGTCGACTACTGATTCAGCGTCTCGTCAAATCCAATCCGTCACGGGGATACATGAGGCGTGTTACTCGCGTCTTCAACGATAACGGCGAAGGTGTTCGTGGCGACATGAGGGCGGTCGTCAAGGCGATTCTCACTGACCCAGAGCTTTATCGTGGGCAGAAAGTCTTGCGTCGCAGAAACCCGACGCGAATCAGCGTGATTCCTCGAGGGACCGAGTACACGCGACTTCGAGAACCACTCGTTCGGCTCGCTTCACTCATTCGCGCCGCCCGGCCCACAACCGACTACGCCGCGGGCTACATGATGATTCGCGATCGTGGCAACTTTGGTCAGATTCGCGACATCTTCGGCCAAGCACCTTTCCGATCACCGAGCGTCTTCAATTTCTACCTTCCAGAATTCCAGCCGCCGGGAGACCTCATCACCTACAAGCCGACACGTCGGAACCCGAGTGACGCCCTGTACGCGCCGGAATTTCAAATCTTGCATGCGGTCACGGCGAATCTTTCGCTGAATCAGTTTCGCAGATATTGCAACGAGCAACGGGTACGGAACTCGATGGTGGAGGGTACTTGTGAAATCTCTTTTCACTTTGAACCCGAGATCGAACTCGCGCGCGATCTGGACAATCTCGATCTGATTCTTGAGCGGCTCGATCTATGGCTTTGCAACGGTTCACTCAGTGAAACGACAAAGACTTCGATCAAGAATGCGGTGATTGCCGAAACAACCGGACGAGATCATCTCAACCGTGACCGGTTCGAAACGATGCTACATCTGGTCGTAATCTCACCCGACTGTGCCGTTGAGCAATAACGAAGCGCGGCTTCCCGCGCTAGCTGCCGATCGATCGGGCCCTTTTAACCGATCGATTCTTGGGCCCTTTTCACAAAACAATTGCTTCATTTGGATCGAGTCATGAATCAGCCTCCACAAGAAACCGTTTTCAATTCGCGGCGTGCACTTCTGAAGGCCGCGGGCGGATGCGGTTTGATGACGAACACCTCACTGATGGCAACCCTGCTCAATCTGCAGGCGACCAAGGCGGTGATGGCTTCCGAGTCTAACCCGACCGGCTACAAAGCCATTGTCTGTCTGTTCCTCACGGGCGGAAACGATTCGTACAACATGCTAACCCCGTATGACGGGACCAGTTCAAGCGGTGAATACGGAGACTACTTCTTATCTCGGGGTGGGTTTGATGACGGCACGCCCGCCACCGACGGCGGGCTCGCACTCGAGCAGAGTTCGTTGGTCCCGATTTCAGGTCCGGATTCACGAACATTCGGACTCCATCCCGGAATGGCATCCGAAGAATTCGCCGACGGCGTCACGCCGCCGACCGACCCGGGCCAGCGGGGTGTTGCAAAGCTCTACAACGATGGAAACTTGGCTTTTGTTTGCAACGTCGGTTCGCTGATCTATCCCATCACTCGAGATCAATACAACAGCAATGTCGGCCGCCCGGTCGGGCTGTTCTCACATGCCGATCTCCAGCGGCACTGGCAAACGGGGTTTCCGCAATCTCGCAGCAAGATCACCGGCTGGGGCGGCCGAATGGCAGATCTTCTCCAAGACACCAACACCAATGAAACGGTCTCGATGAACATCTCGGTAAGCGGGATGAATCTCTATCAAACCGGTGAGGTCGTTGTTCCTTATGCGATTGGAACGGGTGGTGCAACTTTGGTCCAAGGCTATTCGCCCGGACTGACGACTGGCAATCGGCAGGATCGGATGTTTACCCGCGGTTTCGACAACATCTTTGACCAGACCTACACGGAGTTACTCTCCAAGACTTTTTCGGAAGCGAATCGCAATTCGACCGATGCGGCGCTGGGATTCAATGAAGCCGCCAATTCGGTACAGATCGAGACGCCGTTCGCGAACGAGGGTCCCAGTAACCATCTTCGTATGATCGCGCGTGTCATCGGTGCCCGGCAACAACTGGGCCAGAGTCGACAGATTTTCTTTGTGACGTTTGGCGGCTGGGACAACCACACCAACCTCATCAATGCACAGAATAATAACCTGCCGCGAGTCAGCCGGGCAATCAAATCATTCTATGACGCAACCGTCGAGCTTGGCGTTCAGGACGATGTCGCATTGTTCACGGTATCCGATTTCGCCCGGACGCTGGGAACCAATGGCCAAGGAAGCGATCACGGATGGGGCGGTAATCAGATTGTTTGCGGGGGAAGCGTCGACGGCGGCAAGTTCTTCGGAAAGTATCCCACCAGCCTTCTGTCGCCCACAGATCAGACTGTCGGAAACCTCAATCTGGGTCGTGGCCGACTGATTCCGACCATGTCGGTTGACGAGATGGCGGCGGACATCGCGATGTACTTCGGAATTCCCAACAACACCGATCTGGAAACTGTGATTCCCAATATTCGGGAGTTCTATGCGAGCGGCGGTACGAACGCCCCGTTGGGGCTCTTTGGCTAAAGTAGTTGGTCGGTCTCCGCGCCGGAATGGTCGTTTGATTGCTTGACCCCCGAAAAACGCCAACGCTTTCGCCAATTTGCTTGGACTTGAGAGATCGGGATTCATAATCGAAGCTCATGTAAAGCTTCGATCCCGATTGAAATGAGTTCACCGATGGCTTTTTGCTTCGTTCGAGCCCCATTGCTGGCCGTTCGAGCCCCCGTGTTGGCACTGGCTTATTTGACGCCCTGCGTTTTTTGGCTCGCAAGCGGCCGCTCGAGTGTCGCGGAGACGACGAACGTACGCATCTCAACCCGCTGGCTGGATGACACAGCCTTGCACGTCCGGCGACAGGACGAGTCTGGGGCATGGGAGACCGTTAGCGTTGACCTCCAAACCGGAGTCATGCAACCGGCAGAAGACGCGTCTGGCGACCCGTCCAGTTTGCGTGGCGGAAGAGTTCCGCGATCTGGGCCTTCCGATGAATCGATCAACATCACGTTTCAGAACGATTCAGAGGAATCCGTGGCACTGTATTGGGTCGATTCGACCGGTCGACGGACTCGTTACCAAGCGATTGATGCTGGATCGAAAGTGATTCAACACACCTACGCGACCCACGTTTGGGAAGTCGTCGGTGAAGGGGGAACCTACTACGGTCACTTGGTCGCTACGAAATCCGAATCACCGATCGTCATTCTGAAGGAGTTTCCGAGGCCAAGGCGAAGTAGTCGATCAAAAATTCAAGCGAACGAGAAGGTTCGATTCGATGGTCGCATGCGGATTCGCGAGGGTGACTCTTGGCGGGAACTCGAACTCGATGATGTGACAGCAAGCGAACGAGAATCGATCACGTCTCCATCACTCTCCCCCGATGGTTCGGTCGTAGCCGCTTGGATTCGTGAGCCGGTCACCGTGAAGCCGGTTCACACCATTCGTTCGTCGCCGCGTCGTGGAGGGCGTGCCGAGTTGATCTCGCGACCGTACCTGCTGCCAGGCGACCCGATGGACCGATATCGATTGGCGGCATGGAATGTCGAAAGCGGAAAACGTCTCGAGCTTGAAACGCCCAGCGTCGATTTTGGACGACCGTCGATAAGGTGGCGGAGCGACCACGAGTTGATTTATGAGAAAGTCGACCGCGGACACCAGCGGTTTCGCACCATCGTCGTGGATCCGATCAGTGGAACGGTGCGAAATGCGATCGATGAAACCACTGAGACATTCATTTGGTCGACCCACGGACCCTCGTGCCCACTGACGACCTACCTCGAAGGTAACGATCACGTGATCTACGCCAGCGAACAGAGCGGCTATCGCCATCTTTCTTTGATCGACTTGAGCGGCCAATCGCCGGCAAAACCTCTGACACACTCGGATGGAGAACTCGGACAGTTTCTGGTCAGGCGCATCATTCATGTGGATGAACCGGAAGGCTACTTGGATTTGGAGGTCGGCTGCCTTTATGACGACCAAGATCCCTACCACCGACACTTGATGCGTGTGCACCTGGACGGCGGACACATGATTCCACTGACCGACGCCGATGGTGATCATGAATATGAGTTTTCGCCGGATCGGAAGTTTGTCGTCGTCAGTCATAGTCGTGTCGATCGCCCACCGGTACACGAACTTCGACGTTGTGATGATGGGAAGTTGGTCACTGTCCTGGCGGAAGCAGTTCGTCGATCGACGCATCCCTTACCGATTCGATTCGTCGCGAAGGCACGCGATGGAGAAACCGACATCTGGGGCTTCGTTTGCTTTCCGAAGAACATCGATCCTGAGGAAGCATCGACACAAGAAAAAGCGAGCCTACCCATCATTGAGGCAATCTATGCCGGACCACATGATGCTCATGTCCCGAAGCGTTATCGAGACTCACCGATGTACCAGGAGTGGACGGATCTGGGTTTTGCCGTTGTGAAAATCGATGGGATGGGAACGGCGAATCGGTCGAAGGCTTTTCACGACGTCTGTTGGAAGAACCTGAAAGATGCGGGCTTTCCAGACCGAATCAACTGGATCAAATCGCTCGCGAAGACCTACCCGATCCTCGATGTCGATCGTGTCGGAATTTTTGGAACGTCCGCGGGAGGACAAAACGCGTGCGGTGCGCTCCTCTTTCACGGAGACTTCTACAAAGCCGCGATGGCTTCCTGCGGCTGTCACGACAATCGAATGGACAAGGCCTCGTGGAATGAGCAATGGATGGGATATCCCGTCGCGTCGCATTACGCCGATTCCAGCAATATCGACCAAGCACACCGGTTAACTGGAAATCTTCTTCTCCTGGTCGGTGAACTCGACAGCAACGTTCCACCGGAGTCGACGCTGCGTTTAGTCGATGCATTGATCAAAGCGGACAAACGATTCGAGTTCCTCATGATTCCGGGGATGGGACATAGCGACGGAGGAAACTATGGCCGGAAGCTGGCGCGAGAATTCTTTGTCAGACATCTCAAGCCACCGATGTTTCGGTTCAATTAGCCGCTTCACCCATCAGCGTTACGACCAGCCTTCGACCACCTCCGCGGTCTCGGTGCTCGCAAAGATAGATTCCCTGCCACGTTCCCAGCTGGGGACGGCCCCCTCCGACGGGTATCTGCAAGCTCGCGCCCATCATGCTCGCCTTGACGTGAGCCGGCATATCGTCCGGACCCTCGATCGTGTGAACATACGGAAGCGTCTCCGGAACGATGTGATTGACGGCCGTCTCAAAATCGACCCGCACATCTGGATCGGCGTTCTCATTGATCGTCAACGAAGCACTCGTGTGCTGAATGAAGACGTTTAGCAGCCCCGTCCGGACAGACTTGATTTCGGGAACTTCGTCCAACACTGCCGAAGTGATCAAATGAAAACCACGCGGCTTCGGCGAGAGCGTGAACGTTCGTTGGATCCAAAGCATGCCAGATTCCGTCGAAATGGCGGGTTCGAATGGGAGCAACCGAAAAAAATTTCAAAGTTTTTTCAGCACAACTCCAAGCGAGAAGCTAGCGATTCCTCGCGATCTTCCAAGTAGCCATGGCGGCAGCCCGGCAAAACGGCGATCGGATCGACCAGCACCCCTTGACGCTCCAACGTCCCTTGATCCTCCAAATACTTCACACAAAGTTAAAAAATCCACCCTTGATAAACTGGGGTCGTTGAAAACTTGTGTGAGAGCTTCCTTCGCGAGTCTTGTGGGGATCATTGGAAAAATGCGGGCCAAGGTCGAGCATCGCGCGTAGCCTGTTACGAGGAAGAGATCGGTGCGAAGGTCCCGAAAACAATTTTCTTGACTCTGCTTTTTCACCGTCAATAATCCCCGCGTTCCCCGCCCGGTCGGGCAAAGACTGGGCACGCTGTTCGTCGCGATTTCGATGGATACAGCGTTGATCGATTCACTCATTTCATCCAGTGCGGGGCGGCATCTGGATCGGCAGTAGTTGTTGACACTGCAGCCCCCCACGCAGATCTAGTCAGTAAGAACGTAAACAAAATGAAAGACATGTCCCGTTGTAAGAATGTATTCGAAGCAATTCTTCGCTACGGCCACGATGAAGACTTTGTGCCCCATGAGGACGAGCTGTTCTCGCCCACAGATGCACCCGCAGGTAGCGCCGAAAAAATCGAAGTGCTGCGTTCCCGCGTCGAGCGTGGTCAACCGCTTTGGCATACGACCGACCGAGTTGACTACAGCGGCTTGACGGGAGCGATTCGCCCCCGCGAGTAAGCGTCTGATCAAAGCAATCTGACCCAGCAAACCCCACGGCTCACCGCAGTGGGGTTTTTTGTTTGCCACTTCCATACGATCCGGTACGACATTGGGACGAAACGATCACTCAACAGGGTCCGGAATTGAGCATGCAGTACTTGGTTGTAGGCGGCAGCAGCGGAATCGGCTTGGAAACAGTGAAGAAACTTGATGCTGCCGGAAAAGCGGTCACTGTGCTCAGTAGATCCTGGGCGCATGCTGCGGAACTTCCACAGGTCAACCATATCACCGCCGATGTCACCACGGATGAGATCTCGTCTATTGAGATTCCATCGCCACTTGCCGGGTTGGTCTACTGCCCCGGAAGTATTTCACTCCGGTCTTTCCGTGGTCTGAAACCGGAACAGTTCCGCGAAGACTTTGAGCTGAACGTGGTCGGTGCCGTGCGAATCATCCAGGCGGCGCTCAAGTCACTGCGTGCTGCGGATTCGGCGAGCGTCGTTCTGTTCAGCACCGTCGCCGTCGGAACCGGCTTGCCGTTACACGCATCGATTTCAGCGGCCAAAGCGGGTGTCGAAGGTTTGATGCGAACGCTTGCAGCCGAACTTTCACCGAGCATCCGCGTGAACTGCATCGCTCCGGCCTTGGTCAATACGCCACTCGCCGCCCAGTTCTTCGGCGATCCCGAGAAGGAGAAGGCTCTGGCGGCTCGCTATCCACTCGCGCGGACGGGTGAAGCGGACGATGTGGCTTCGATGGTCGAGTTTCTTTTGACCGATGGGAAATGGCTGACCGGTCAAACGATCGGGATCGACGGTGGCATGAGTACGATTCGCAAATGATCTTTTGAAAGATTGGCAGCCCAATGCTCACTCAGCGTCTTCGTCGGTTTCGCCTCGAAGAAAGCGCGTAACGGGGACGGCCAAAAGGCCGCCGATGACGGGTGCGGACAGATAGATCCATAGGCTGGTGATGTTGCCACACACCAGCGCGGGAGCGATTGATCGGGCGGGGTTCATCGACGCACCACTGATCGGACCGCCGCAGAGGACTTCAAAACTGATCACTCCTCCGATCACCAGGCCAGCCGTGATGGACTTCTCTTTGCCGCCAACCGTCACGTTCAATATCACGAACAGCAAAATGGCCGTAAGTAGAACTTCTAGCAGAAACGACTGCTGCCAAGTTCCCCGAGGTAGCGTCATTCCCAGATCGAACTGATCGGGGTAGAGGACTCGCAGGACGAAACTTGCCGCGACCGCACCGATGCATTGACTGATCAAGTAGGGCAAGACTTTAACGATCGGGAATCGCCCCGCAGCCCAGAGCGCGATCGTTACCGCTGGATTGATGTGCGCCCCCGAGATATCACCGAGGGAGTAGATCATCGCTGCGACAACAAGCCCCCACGCGATCGCGATGCCGGCCAAACCAGACGCTCCGTCTGATTCTGTGATCTGGGTAATGATGACCGAACCTGTCCCGACAAAGACGAGCACAAAGGTTCCGATCAGTTCGGCGGTATATGATCTCAACGTTCTAGCCCGATGATGAATGTGAACAACCGCCCAACCGGCTTGGGACAATCCATCGGTCACAGATGCGCGTTCAAGGTCAGCGATGAGAAGCTTACCGCCGGATTTTGGCGCTGTGAATCAGGTGTGAGGCTCACGAATTTCCACGCCTGTCAGAACGTTCACCAATCCATGTGTCGCCAGGATACAAGCAAAATGACTTTGGCAATGTGACAAGACGAGAAAAGAAAAATCTTCGACTCTTTGAGTGAACCCGGCAAGCGTTCATCGAGGCCGAGAAGCGAATCGATGCGAGGATTCAACGTTGGCCTGATTCACATTGGATGCTCTTTCTTGGAAACGTAGCGAGCGATAGCCGAAGGGCATACCGATTTGGCATGGCCTTCAACCGCGTGCAACCAAAACTCCGATGCGCGAGAACTGATGACGGAGACTTGCCCGATGATCGAAGATGATCCTACCGTTGCTCGACCTCGTGAAAGAGTTGTCGGTTGTTACGATCGCAAACGGAATCAGCGTGATCACAGATGTAGCTGAAAACGATGTAGCTGAAAACAATGTGGACGACGAAGAGGTTGTCTACACTTCCCGGCCGTTGCTGCGACGGCCTGTCCTTTTGTTCATTGACATGCTGAAGGACTTCAAACGCGGCCGCACGCTGGCTTACCGTTTGTTCTTGCGTGATCTCAAAGCTCGCTATCGCGAAAGTTACCTCGGTTACGCATGGGCGTTTTTGCCGATCTTGGTAACAACATGCATTTTTGTTTTTCTGCGTGCCAGTGGTAGCGTCCGATTTGAGGAGACTCCGATTCCCTATCCAGCGTTTGCGCTGATCGGCATGGTTCTTTGGCAAACCTTTGTTGATGCGATGCAGATTCCACTCCGTGCCGTTCGCTCTGCACGATCGATGTTGACGAAGATCAACTTCCCGCGAGAAGCGATACTCGTCGCCGCACTCGGTGAAGTCGCGTTCAACCTGCTGATTCGTATGGTGCTGGTGGCTTGCATCTTCTTGTGGTTTCAGATCGTACCACCCCTCACGATTTTTGCGGTTCCGTTCGGCCTCGTTGCGCTCACGTTCCTGGGTCTGCTGGCTAGTCTTGCTCTGATGCCAGTCAGCTTGTTGTACACCGATATCGCGAAGGGACTGCCGCTGGTGACAATGACAATGCTTTTCTTGACTCCGGTACTCTATCCACCGCCCCCGTCCGGGATCGGAAAGTACCTGGCACAGTTCAACCCTGCTTCAATCTTGCTGCAACCAACGCGCGAATGGATGACCACGGGAAGTTCGGTCAGCGTGTCGGCATTCGTGACTCTGACGATCATCATGATGGTGGGTTTGCTTTGGGGCCTAATGGTCTTTCGCGTTTCGATGCCGCACGTGATCGCGCGAATGGAGAACTAGCTTGATCGCTCCAGCAACCGTAGATGATCGAGACGTCTTGATCGATGTTCGGGAACTTCGAAAGAAGTTCTGCAGACGGCTGCGTTCCTCGCTCTGGCAAGGGCTGCAGGACGTTGTCCTTGAATCCGTCGGACGCAGATCCAACACCGATGTCTTGCGACACGATGAGTTCTGGGCGGTCGATGACGTGTCGTTTCAGCTGCGCCGAGGTGACTGCCTGGCACTCATGGGTCACAACGGCGCGGGAAAGACAACACTCCTGCGGGTCCTGAACGGATTGGTCAAACCCGACGGAGGCAGCGTCCACATTCGCGGGCGACTGGCGGCGTTGGTGGCGTTGGGAGCCGGTTTTGACCCGGTTCTGACGGGACGAGAAAACGTCTACGTCAATGGCGCGGTGCTTGGCATGTCGACGGAAGAAACGAACCAGCACTTCGACGAGATCCTCGAGTTCTCTGAAGTTGGCGACTTCATCGATGCCCCCGTGCGTAGCTACTCATCGGGAATGAAAGTTCGACTGGGGTTCGCCGTTGCAACCGCGTTGCAGCCCGACATCCTGCTCGTCGATGAAGTGCTTGCGGTTGGCGATTTCGCATTTCGGCAAAAGTGCATGCGGCGCATGAACAGGTTCCGTGCGGAAGGTGGCAGCATCATCCTTGTTTCACACAATACTGCCCAGTTGCAGTCGGTGTGCAATCGCGCCGTCCTTCTGGATCGTGGCAGAATCCAATTCGACGGCCCGATCTTCCAGGCAACGAATCGTTACTTCGAGGCAACGCTCAAGCGTCTTGAGAATCGAGACAATAACCAAAACCCTGATCGATTAGATGAATCGGAGCAAGTTCGAATCACGGGACTTTCCGTGCTTCGACATCATGCGGCAAACACCGTTGACGATGAGGCAACCACGCCCGTCAGCGGAGGCAGAACACAGTTCGCGATCTTGGTTGACTCGTCGATCGATCCATGTGAGGTCTTCTTACGGCTCGTTCTGATGGATCAAGAAATGGGACTGCGATTAGCAACCCTTTCGTCGGAACTGGCCGGAGGGCATTTCGTGCTGGCTAAAGGTGAAAATCGATTGAGTGTCACCGTGAAGTCGCTCACTCTCGCACCGGGACGATATGCCGTCCGTGCCACGCTTCGAAGGAGCCACGATGACCTCGCACTTTGTCGACGCGGCTTTGATGATCCTCCTTTCTATTTCACAGTTGCCTTGGCCGACAAAGAATCAAAGAGTCTTGCCAACCATCACGGTGACTTAATGGTCTTGGAACTCGAATCGTCGGATGCAACCGGCAACGAAGCTCTCTCGGAAAACCAAGAACTAGAAGTAGAGGAGAAACGATGACCCCATCGTCCGCGCATCCGATCATGCGGCCGAGAGAAACACACTCTCTGCCAAAATTCGATGGAGCACGTTCAAGGCAACATCGCGATCATACCTTGCTCCGACTTTGGTGTGCTGCCCGAAAGGAACGGCTGCGTCATGGAAGTGACTTTCCATTGCAACACTACGTTCAGTTCATCGGATTCCCGCGATCAGGCCACTCGTTGGTGGGCGCGATCTTGGACGCCCATCCGGCGGCAATGATCTCGCATGAACTTGATGCGATGGGCCTAGTGAAAAAGGGCTTTTCCGCAAAGAACGTTTTGGCGTTGATTCGGTGGCAATGCCGCAACTTTGCCAAACACGGCCGTTATTGGAACAACTTTCAATACCAAGTCCCAACGTTTAAAAGTCCGACGATGACACCAAGCGTTTATGGAGACAAAAAAGGCGACTGGACGGCGAGGCACTTGGCAGTCCAATCACACCTCATCTCCGACCTGCAATCGTGCTTCGGCGTCCCCTGCAAATTCATCTTCGTCGTGCGGCACCCGTTTGACAACATCAGCACACTTTCGCTGAGGGTCGGCCGTCGGTACGACCAACTCAGGATTGATTCGGCAAACGAAGCCGAGTTCGAGGCAAGGCTGCGTGACCAGCAAGGCAAACATGTCCCGGACACAATTGATCCGGCGATGCTGGACGATTACGTGGAGCTCAGCCAAGCGGTCGCAAACGCAAAGTCGCTCGTTGACAAAGATCACTGGATTGAAATCGACTACGAAGCCTTCCGCCAGGATCCCGTGCCCCAACTGGAAAAGCTCTGCGAGTTTCTCGATCTAGAGCCCTTTGCCGCTTACCTGGAAGCCGCGTCGGCCCTCGTCAATCCGAATCCGAACCATACGCGGTTCAAGATTGGATGGTCTGCCGGACAAATCGAACGCGTCAAGAAAGTGATGGATGAGTTTTCCTTCTTTCATCGATTTCCAGCAGAATTTGAGATCGCTTCGTGAATTCTCCCAAGCTCTTTACCTGCATCGGAGTCGACTTCGACGGTGAGCTCGTTTCACATTTTGTCGATCACTTCGAAAGCCGCGGTGTTTACAGAAACGACTTCCATGTCCTCGTCCACTCGACTCACCGCGAATCAAAAAATCGCGCGCGTGTCTTCTCGCTTTTGAGAGATCGCGGAATTCGTCGGACTTTCGATTGGATCGGTGATTACACGAGTCGCGAGATGTGGGATCGAAGACGTCAACTGCAAGTCGAATATGCAAAAGCGTCTGACTGGGTGATCAATGCGGATGTAGATGAGCTGCATGATTACCCCGACTCCCTGGAATCGATCATTCGGTTCTGCGAACGAAGACAGGTGAGAGTCGTACAAGGTGTCCTTATCGATCGCGTGACAGTGGACGGGCAATTAGCGGCAGTCGCTGAGCAGCAATCGCTTTGGGAACAATACCCGGTGGCGTGCGACTTGATGTGCAGTGTTGCGGGAACGGGCCACCATCACGACCATCGTGGCAGCGTTAAGTTAATGCTGCATCGCGGAGATCAGCTGCCAACGATTGGAGGACACGGGGTGCTCAAGCCTCCGCCAGACCTCAGCTTTCTTGCGGGACAACCACTCGATCGCTTCCCACGAATCGGCGATGCGAATTTCCGATTCCGCTACCCGTTTCATGTCCATCATTTCAAGTGGACGTCGTCAGTCATCCCATCCATGAAGCGACGACTCGCGACACCCGGCTTCACCGCGGCCGGTAAGGAGTACGGCGAAAAGATTCTTCGGTTTGTCGATGAAAAACCATCTATCGACATTGGTCCCCTTCCAAAAATGGCCTCAAACTATCCACGAGATAAAGCACGCCCATGGAAACGTCAGCTTCAGTTCTTAAGGATCGCGCCGAACACGCGGAACCTCGCGCGAAAACTCAAACGAGCGGTCGGCAGGGTTTCCACTCGCCCATCGCTTGGATCTGCAAGAAGCTAACGCGAGGTACGGAGAAGAGAATCTTCCATTCTCACAGTTACTACGATATCCACGTCTTCGACTCGGCAAGTCGGTTCGTCGTCGGCTATCAAAACTCTGTTGTAGAGAAGGCAATTACCGTCGACGATGAAGTAGAAGTCGGCCTGGTCGATTGCGATGCGAAAACTCCCGAGTGGCAGTCCATCGGAAAGAGCCGTGCCTGGAGTTGGCAACAGGGCCCGATGGCACAGTTCGTTCCAAACACATCGCTCATCGTTTGGAATGATCGCGAAGCAGACACGCTGTGCGGACGAGCATTCGATCGTCGTGATCACTCAACCCGCAAGCTTTCGCGCCCCGTCTATGCGGTGTCACCCGATGGTAAATGGGCATACTCACTGAATTTTGACAGACTCGAGATGCTTCGGCCCGGCTACGGGTACGCGAGCGAAGGTTGTTATCGTCATTTGGAGTCTAAACCCGCTGATGACGGTATTTGGCGGATCAACCTTGAATCAGGTGAATGTGACCTAATCCTCTCGATCGCCGACGCAGCCAAGCAATGGTGCGCGAAGAAGGGCTGGCGGTTCTCCTTCCAAACCCTGAAACGCCGCTACCGCTTCTGGTTTAACCACATCAAGGTTTCTCCGGATGGATCAAGATTCACGGTCAAACTTCGATATCGTCCGCGAGACCTCTCGTTCGATTGGACGGACTCATTGGGAGTCAGCCTCACCGCGAACGAAGACGGGAGTGATGTGCGGTTTCTGGCCGACGCAACGTCCCACGTTATCTGGCTCGATCCGAGCTCACTCTACCTTTGGCGCAAGAACGGCGTCTTTCTGTTTCGCGACGCGCCAACTGGTGGCGAAATCGTGAAGCAGTTTTCGCCGAAATTTTTACGTCATAACGTTCACATCCGACGACTCGGAAGCGAAGGGCACAGCTACGTATTCGACACACCTTATCGTGAGTCGATCGATCTCTTCGAACTCGATGAAGCGACGGGAGAGAGAAAGCTGATGGGTCAATTTAGCGGGCATCGACCAGAACGCGGCCCGTACCGCTGTGATCTACATCCTTGTCCGAGCCCAGACGCGGAAAAAGTCCTCGTGACTTCGATGCACGATGGCGGAAGACAGATCTACTTGCTGCAACGTGACAGCTAGTGCATCGTCCACGCTTAATCTGTGGATTGAGCCACAGGGCGCGGTTGTTCGCAAAAACCGGGGCTATCGCCCTTCGGCTCAGGCATGACGACACCCAATCCCAGGAGTCGCTAATGCGCAGGAAGACTAAGTGGCCCGCGTAAGTCAGCTCATCACATCAAGTTCGTTGACCACTTGCATCTGCCCCGCAACAGGAAGAATGGCTTCCTGGGCGAGTTGCTTGTGATAGAAGCTTCGGACGCGACCACGCAGTTGCAGTTCGCCAGATTCTCCATCAATTCGCATCGCCTTCACGCTAATGCCTCGCAATTCGGAGACGGGACTGTTTGCAAGCACGGCGGATGCCTTACTCACGATCGAACGGGTGGAAAGATTGGCCATCATTGAGCTCATTGCCGTTGGAGACGTGTTCCTCGCGTCAAATATCACACATTAGAACGCTCCCGACCACAACAATCTAAGAAGAATCCCTAGGTGTCCTTGCAACGCGACGAATTGATTCAACAAAGCCTGAACAGATGAATCTCAGCTAGCCCGGTCTGCATGTTAAACATGATCGACGCAAGTTGCATAACCGATCATCTGCCGGATTTGATTCAGTATTTGCTATCAAATTCGCTCAAGACAAATCTTTGAAGCCTTGATTGATCCGCCTTGACTCGCGCGAGGACCAGCTCCTATGTTCCGCCCATCGCAGCAAGCGGCACCGAACTTACGGCGACGCCAATGCGATACGGTAAGAACCAACTTGGTCCTGCACGGGTGACCCGACGGTCACTGCGGATGCCTCTACGATCCCGGGTCGATGGATTGATCCGATTTGTCGAGTGAGTTGGTGAAGACCGTCGCGTTCGACAGGTCGAAGCAAGGATGTGGAGACCCCTGTCGAACCACTGAGCTCAATCCACCGGCTCCCGGTCCGTCAGCACGTTTTCCTCCGCCCCCCTAGGATCTCGTACTGGACCGGGGGCTTTTTTTTTGTTTCTGCCATGTCCAGCAGTCCGCGGCAGACCAAGTTCGAGCAGTGTTCATGAGGGATTCGCAAGAAGGCTTGGACCGCGTACGCATCTCCACCAGTCATTACGATAGGCAAGTAATCGGAAACGGTGTTTGAAGATGGTTCGAACAAGGGTTCTCGGTCATCGCTGCGTAGTTGGACGGAAAGATAGTCAGACGCGAGACGTTCAATGGCTCCGACGATTGCGGCGGCGATGCCCGTCTCGATCGCGCCGAGCGTATTCCGGCCGGGCGTAAACGCAGTCGGCTTGGCTTTCGTCGCAGGCTCAGAGTCACTGCGAGTGGCATCACGCAACCCTTCTGTACCCGTTCGCAAGGCCGCCGCTTGCAGCGCCAGGCCGGGCATGATGGCGCCGCCGCAAAAAACGGGTGAGCCATGTTCATCCGATGAGACAAGATCAACGGTAACCGCCGATCCCGCATCGACCACGACAAAGGGAGGTGCGAACCTCTTGGAAGCCGCGAACGCACTCAGCAGCCGATCAATCCCGACCGCACCGGGATTGGAAACTGCGACGGTGATCGGAAGGTCGCTGTAGCAGAACTCTTTCCAATTCGCCGCTCCGCTTCGAGCATCTTCTGCTTTGCCCAAGACCTGCTCTTCGAATTTGGATCTGAGCCGTTCGCTGGCTGCACGGTTGACCGACGCCACCAGCCATTGGACGGCATCGTTGACAGCCTCCCCACCGATCTGCTGAGCCATCGTGACCATCTCGATAGAAGACGCAACCGACTTTATCCAACGGAAGACTTCGTCCGTCCAATCCGAATCTGAGACTCGAAACGACTGACATTGCAACGGACCCGGGCCGGCCTGGATCGCCACTTTTGCGGCCGTATTCCCGACGTCGACGGCGATTAAACCTTGCATCGGGTTCACGAGTTCGAATCATCTCCTGAAGCCGACGTCATGTCTTCGGTCGGCTGCACCGGTTGATCGGCTTGATCGATAGGATCGGTGGATTGGCCTGCGTCAAAGTCCTTCGCCTGAAGGTCATTGGAGAGCATCGCCGTTGGTCCGCTCAAGTGCGGCGGAACCTTTCGTTTGGTCTTGCGAGTTTCCTGCTGCCGCAGGGGGACGGGTTTTTCACCGCTCGCGAGCAACTCATTCCGTCGATGCTCGACGCGTTTCATAATCACTTCCGTCAGTTCACCGATGCCTTCGCCAGTGATCGCGCTGATCAGAAAGACTTCTCTTCCGGTTTTTCCCCGAAGCTCATGTGCAATCGATGTTGCCGAATCCAATTCACATTTGGTGACGGCAAGAATCTCATCCCGTTGTGCCAACGATTGATCGTAATGAGCCAACTCGTCACGGATGGCTTGATAATTTTCAAGCGGGTCGGTTTGATCTGTCGGCTCAGGCTCGACGAGATGAATCAACAGCCCGGCACGTTCGACATGTCGTAGAAACTCATGTCCCAAGCCGACACCGTCGCTGGCACCTTCGATGAGCCCGGGGATGTCTGCCATCACAAACGACCGTCGCATGTCGACATCAACGATGCCGAGATTCGGATGTTTGGTTGTGAAGGGATAATCAGCGATCTCGGGCCGCGCGCTCGTCATACGACTAAGCAACGTGCTCTTGCCGGCATTGGGCTTACCGACCAGTCCGACGTCCGCGATAGACTTCAGTTCCAAGACCACACTTCGAGACTCTCCATCTTCGCCGCGGGTGAACTGCCGAGGCGCCTGATTGGTGCTGGACTTGTAGTGTGCGTTTCCCTTACCGCCCCGTCCGCCCTTTGCGATCGTGAAGGAGTCACCCGGTTGTTTCAAGTCTTTGATCACAAAACCCTGTTCCGCATCGATGACGGTTGTTCCGGGCGGAACCAGCAACGTCTGATCCTTCCCGTTTCGGCCGTGACGCATGGAACCCTGGCCGGGCTGACCCTTGGGAGCATTGAAGAACTTTCGATTGGCGTAAGCCGCCAGTGAGTTGACGCCCAAGCGAGCTTCCAGAATCAAACTGCCGCCGTGGCCTCCGTCACCACCATCGGGACCGCCACGTGGAACGTATTTCTCACGGCGCATGCTGGCACACCCGTCACCGCCACGTCCGGCATGCAATTCAATTTGGACCCGATCTACAAACATGAATCCGTCGTCGTCTCGACAAAAAGCGAATCCCTCACTCTATCATGCGGCCGCTTCGTTTCGCAGTCACCGAACAGCGGTTTTCGACGATTTCGAGATGGTGGAGCAAGTGCCCCGCCGCCAACCATGCGATGGTGCGGACGCTTACCCGATGGCCGGATGCCGTACCGATGTGATCCCAACATCGTGGAGAAAGACGCTCGAGAAATAGCAGATTGCTTTTTCGCAGATCACCAAGTTCAGCGATCAGCTTGGAGAAATTACCGAGACCGAACCGGCTCTCGGCAGAAGCATTCTCGTCCCAATCGGGCAGGTCGGGCGCGGTGCCATCTGCCAAGCACATCATGCGGTATCCGAACAAGCGCTCTGTATTGGTGCAGTGTTCGAAGACCTGGCGCACGGTCCACTTGTAGGGCGAATGAAGTCGATCGAGCTGTTCGGTGCTCAGACTGCTTGCCAGCTCGCAAATCCAGTAGAGCTGATCCGTGAGCGCTTCGATCGCACAATCGCCTTCGACCCTTTCGATCAGCCCAGCGTGGTACTCACTTTCATATTCATCTTCCGACGGACGGCGACTGACGCGGCGGGAGCTATTCATGCCGAAGCTCCGACCAACCACCCCAACATTGATGCGGTTTCAGCGATCGATTCCGAATCGATCGTGTGTGGACCCTGGAACGCATGAAATGTGACATCCAGCTGAGCTGCATTCAGTAGATCACGAAGACGTTCAGCAGAGGAGAACGGCAAAATCGGATCCTGCATACCGTGTGCTTGATAAATCCGAGTCGAAGCGAGCCGCGACATCGAAGCACTCCATTCGGCCTGACAAACCACCGTTCCGGAAAATTGAAAAAGTAGCCGAGGAGCCGGAAAGGACCCGCGCAAGGAAGCGTCCATTGTCAGCATCGCACCCTGGGAGAATCCTCCCAGGACCAATGGAATCGACGCCATGGGCGACTTAGCCTGCTCGGACAACTCACCGAGCGCGGCATTCACGAGGGACCCAAAACTCTCTCGTGCGTCATCCAGTCCCGGTGGTGTCTCGCTATGCAATTCTTCGAAGCGGCTCGCCTCAACCAATTGCATCAGTCGCGACATGTTGATCTCCCACCAGGCACGTCCGCCAGGAATCCCGAGTTCGTCAAGCGAGAGAGGCGCGATCGGACAGAGGAAACGGAAATCCTTCGCGTTTTCACCTAGGACCGAGCACCAAGCCTCCGCGACGCCGACCATGTCACTGCCGGGAGCACCGAATCCGTGACAGAGAATGACCAAGACGGAGGGCGTGTCGCCTCCATCGATCACGTAAGAATCGAGCGCTCCGAATCGCTCCACTCGAGCTCGCATTTCGTCCTTCGCCTCGTCGGGGATGGGAAAATTCCGCAAACCCGAGAGTCTAACCGGCGAATCGTCTCAAGAAACCCACAATCGATCGCGCACCAAATTCCAGCCGCCCGACCGTACTGCAGTGTCAACGCTTAAATCTTGAACGAACGGAAAGGGGTCAGACACCAAGAACCAAATGGCCCGTAGGGTGCTTCGCATTTTTGGTGTCTGACCCCTTTTCCGAGGCCGACGTGACACCCGAATCGGCGTTACTCGATCGGACCATCTGATTTCAGCGAGTAAAAGCTGGCAAGCTTCAACTTGTCGACCTCGACTTCGTTGCTGGTCCAGTAGGTTTGCCCGGAAGTCGAAAGATCAAACCCATTGTTGAGGTATTGATCGTTGTTCGAGTCCACCAAAGCTTGAACGGATCCGTCAGCCATCAAGCAATTCGCGATGCCTCCGTGCAGCGGCATCATGCCCCGGTAATCTTGCCGGGTGTTGAAATTCCAATATTTGATCCACCCGTTCGGACCATTGCGACTTGACGACAGCACGCTTCCCGAATCGGGAAAGTCGGGGACTTCCAGGAAGAATGGATTGGCAGCGTTTGTCACGCCATCCCCCGTCGTATCGATCTGCTGCCGACTACCGACCGGTACGCCAACAATCGGCGTGGTGTAAAGGGTCCCACTCTGGATATCACCGATCGCCGTGTTAAGAATTCCCGATGGCGTCGCATCGCAGAGCATCGGAATCGTGGATGACGTCGGCCGAGCCGCATCAAGCATGTCGGAACGAAGCGGACCCTTGGTGACATGGACACCACGTGGATCCGAAACATCCGGATCACTCATCGAGCATCCGTCTCCCGCGATGGGATTGCCTTCAGAATCCAGTTCAAACTCGGTTCGCGTCAGGAACCAGGAAGCTGCGTAGTTTGTGTTGTATCCGTTCTCGAGCATCTTCTTCTGGATCAGCTCGACTCGCTCCGCAGAATTCGGAGCCGCACCCGAGTCGGCAATGGCTCGGGCGATGTTCTTAATCACGGTGCCGCTCGAGTCCGTGTACTCCGGCGAACCGAGACGGTCAAAGCAAGCCGTTGTCGCAAAATCGCTCAGCGGTGCGGTGAGCACCTCATTAATTGCTTTACTTGCCCCCGACGAATTGCTGGGACACATCATCAACCCGGGAAGAATCCCACGCGAAACCAAATCGCTGACCCAGCCGACTTCGGTTGGCACGCCGTCGCGGCGGAAATCGAAACTGCCCGTGCAAAACTGTCCATCCGGGTGCTGACTGGCTCGCGTCGCCAACCCGATACCGAACTGGCGAAGGTTGGAGCGACAGGCGGCCGATCGAGCAGCTTCGCGGGCCTTGCTGAGGGCCGGCAGAGTCATTGATGCCAATAGTCCAATGATGGCGATCACAACCAACAGTTCGATGAGCGTGAAACCCGCCGAAACTCGGGTCGGTTTATGAAATGGCATGCTGGTTCTTCCCACAAATAAATCCTTCAACGGAAACAGGTCAGGCGAGTTTCCGAAGCGGCACCGCTGCTTTGTGAGAAGAATCGACAATGCGATCAAGATGGACAATCGCAAACATCGTCTTCTTACTCCTCAATCACCTGTTCTTAACGATTGCTTCATCACTGCATCTCAAACTTTGAAGTTCAAATGAAGAATCGCTGATTCTCGGGAGAGAGAGAGAAGAACTCTGGCAAAACAGAAGGTTGCATCTGTGCTACAGTTCTAGCTTTTCGCGATTCGATTCGTCGGATGGGAGTTTCTCGTCCTCAACAACAGGACTTCGATGGCAATGATGCGGTCGAGCAGCACGCCAAGATCCAGACAAACGCGGCGACGATTAGGACAAAAGCGATCAAGCAGAGGATCGAGACTCAACCTCGAACAGCTTGAGAGTCGAAGGGTCCTGGCCTTCATCGGCCCTCCGCTACCGGCGGACTGGGCCGAATCGTCTCGGTTGAAGGAATCTGACCAGATTGGCTTTCACGTGATTCCGTCCAGCAACGCTTTTAGCACCCAACAAGACGTTCGCAACGTTTCAGGAATACAGTTCGACGACGTGAACGAGAACGGTCAACG
>JBCCOI010000025.1:0-28602 GCA_039025515.1 Planctomycetota bacterium | reverse complement strand
TGGTCGTTCGTGTAAGCGTGCACGGTCGTCATCAAGCCGGACTCGATGCCGAACGTTTCGTGCAGCACCTTTGCGACGGGAGCGAGGCAGTTTGTTGTGCAAGACGCATTGCTCACGCACTTCAGGTCAGCGGTCAGTTGATCGTCGTTGACGCCGAGTACACAAGTGAGATCAGCTCCGTCCTTTGCCGGTGCACTCAGGATGACCTTCTTGCAGCCCGCTTCCAAGTGACTGTCGTAGCCAGGCTTGTCGCCGGCAGCTCGGGAGGTGAAAAAACCGGTCGACTCGATGACGATGTCAACGTTGTGGTCACCCCAAGGCAGTGCCCGTGGGTCGCGTTCGGCGAGTGCGACGATCTTTTTGCCGTCGACGGTCAGCGAAGTGTCATCGTATGTGACTTCGCCCGGATAGCGACCGTGAATACTGTCGTACTTCAGAAGGGTCGCAAGTGTTTTGTTGTCGGTGAGATCGTTGACGGCGACGATTTCAAACTCGCTACTTCGCTCCATCAGGTTGCGAAAGGTCAAGCGTCCGATACGACCGAACCCGTTGATTGCTACTCGAATAGCCACAGTAGTGTGATCTCCTGGCGTTGCCGGGGGGAGGACGGCCGGAGTTGGTCGGCTTTCGCTCGCTGCCCCGAAGAAGGAAAGGGGGAATTGTGTTGTCTTGTCGTCACGCGGCGGATTATAAGAATGGGCTTGCGGGAGCACCATGACCCAACGTTTTCGGTTCAAGCGGCGGCGTTTTGCGGTCGCATTCTTTGCGGGAAAAGATGCCTGACCGAACGCCTCCCGATTGGATGCGATTACCCGGACTCGCTCGCGGGACTTGGCGATATGTTCATGAGCGGTCGATCGCCCGCCACTATCACCAGTTTGTGGCCGAGACTCCGCTTTGTGAATTGGATGCGGATTACGTCATCGAGCACTTGCCGAGACCCAAGGACGCAATTCGATCTGCCGCGGATGGTGAGGCAACGCGTGTGCTCGATTTGGGATGCGGTGACGGCAGAATCTCGCGTGTGCTGGCGGATGCGGGTTTCGAGGTGTTGGCGATCGATCTAAGCCAACCGATGCTTGAAACCCTCTTGGAGTCTTGCCCGACCTCCAACGTGTTGCCGGTTCGTGCCAACCTCGTGCAACTGGAGTGTTTGCGCCCCGGAATTGCTGATCACGCCGTCTGCCTCTTCAGCACGCTGGGGATGATTCATGGCAAAGAGCACCGGCTGCAGTGTTTGCGCGGAGTCCGTCGTGCCGTTCGCACGGGAGGACTCCTGGTTCTGCACGTGCACTGGGTCGGAGCGGCCATTCGTGAACCGCGTGGCGTTCGAAAACTTTTTTCGGATGCGTGGAGATCCGTCATCTCGCGAGATCACGAATTCGGAGATTCCTTCTACGCGTACCGTGGTTTGAGCGAGATGTATTTGCACCGATTTACTTTGAAAGAACTGCGCGACGCACTGCGGTCCACGGATTGGCGCATACGTCAGGTCGACTGGATCAGCGAGGATGGTTCGAGGTTACTCGATTCGAGTTCTCGTTCGAGTGGATTCTTCGTGGTCGCGGAAGCCGTGCCCAGAGTTTGAGAACCTCTGTTGGTGGATTGGCCGAATCACGATATCCTTTGGGTCATGCTGGGAAGCAAGGGCGCTTCTTCGAGACAAGAGTTCGACACGAAAGGATCGTGGAGGACTCGATTTCATCTAGGAGGAGTGCGCCATGTTGGTCATGACGCGACGTTTGAACGATCGAGTTGTTTTCCCCGCGTTAGGAATCAGTATCGAGCTGATTCGGGCTTCGAAATCACGGGCACAGCTTGGCATTTTTGCACCGAAGGGAATTCGAGTCCTTCGGCATGAGCTTTTGGAAAACGATGCGAACTTGCCGACCGACGGCGAACTGGAGGCCACAGTTCGTCGGGAGTTAGCGGGCCAGATTCAAGACCGCATCGATCAGGCTACCGATAGAGTCTTTGCGGCCCAGCAGAAGCTGAAGGCCGGGCAGACGACCGAAGCACTCCGCGAGCTGAGTGTCGCGATCGGTGAACTCGACGAGTTACGTGTTGCCGATGGCGGGGCTCAAACGGCACGAAATCTTCCGCGAGAAGCCATGCCGTCTGAGCTGCAGACGGCGAATTCTGTCGGTGAGGCAGCGGCAAACTATGCTTGCGATAACGCGAAGACGAAACACGACGGTGTTCGGTTCGTGCTTGTTGAGAATGCTGACTGCGACTCGGAGTTGGAAGCGCCTACGGTCCGGGCTGATTTCGAGAAAGTCGGATTGGACTATTCTGTCGCGACGAACTCTTTCGAGTTGTATTGTGCGCTCTCCAGGGCCGACGCCGTCTCGACGGTTGTTTTCGCGCCGGAGGTTACGCCTGCTGAAGTCTCGGCGATGGTCGAGATGATTCGTGAAGGGACTCGGCAGGATTCTGTCCGGATCTGCGCGACTTCCCAGCCGGAGTTGCATCGTTTGGATGTCGAGATCGTATCTGATTGGCGACGATTCGCTGACCATCTTCAGGATTCGGATCAAGAATCCACCCGTTCCGGTAAGCATTTCGATTAGTTTGCTTCTGACTCGAAGTGATTCGCGTTTCGCCTGCGTTGCCGGCGACGCCGGTTCGTCACGCTTGCCAGTTGAAACGATGCTGCACCGCTGTTTGTTTGTCTTGCTTTTTAGTTGGCCGTTGATGGTTTCTGCGGGCGAACGCCCCAATATCGTTTGGGTGATCCCGGATGATATGTCGGCGAACTTTTCTTGCTACGGCGAGACGGCAATCCGAACGCCGCATCTCGACCGGCTCGCGGCCGATGGTGTGAAGTTTACGAACGCGTACGTCACGGCCCCGGTCTGTTCCACCTGTCGGTCCGCGTTCATCACCGGCATGTATCAAACCAGCATCGGATCACATCATCATCGAAGTGGTCGCGGCGAACGAAAAATTCGTTTACCCGATGATGTGAAGCTTGTGCCCAAGCTTTTTCAAGAGGCGGGCTACTTCACGTGTATTTCGGGTTGGCCGGGAAATGGAAAACTTGGAAAGACGGATTACAACTTCGAATGGGATTCATCGATCTATGACGGCTCTGACTGGGCCAAACGAAAGAAGGGCCAACCGTTCTTTGCACAGATCCATACACAGGGTGGAAAACTGCGTGGCAAGGACATGGAAGGCTGGGAGAAGGTCGCGAAAGCGGCCGAAAAGAGGTTTGGGTCAAGAACTCCCGAAAGCGCGGTCGACCTTCCGGCCTACTATCCGGATCATCCCGACATCATTCGAGATTGGGCAGCCTATCTCGATTCTGTCCGGCTTACGGATGCCATGTTGGGAGAAGTCGTTGCTCGTTTGGAACGGGAGGGCATTCGCGACAACACCATCATCCTTTTCATGACGGACCACGGGATCAGTCACGCAAGAGGCAAGCAGTTTCTCTACGACGAAGGGCTGCACGTACCGCTTGTGATCGCTGGCCCGGGCATTTCATCGGGCGAGGTTCGAACCGATCTGGTGGAACACATCGACATCGCTGCACTTTCGCTAGCTGCGGCAGGAATCGAGGTCCCAAGGTCGATGCAGGCTCAAGACGTTCTTGCTGAAGAATATCGGCCCAGGAAAGCCGTATTCGCCGCCCGCGATCGCTGTGATGAGACCGTCGATCACCTTCGTTCGGTCAGAACTGCCGACTTCAAATACATTCGAAACTTCTTGCCGCAACGTCCGCATTTGCAACCGAATGGCTACAAGGACGCCAAGGCAATCGTTATCGCGCTTCGGCAATGGCATCAAGCAGGACGGTTGGACGAGACGCAGTCTTTGTTGTTCCTTCCCGAACGACCCGCCGAGGAACTCTATGACCTTCGATCAGATCCCGAAGAGATACGCAATCTGGCGGGCAAGGGCGAGTATCAAGCAACGATGGAGGAGATGCGAAAGCGATTGGATGACTGGATGGTGGAAACGAATGACCGTGGACGAGCTCCGGAGTCACCGGAAATGTATGACAGTGACATGGCCGTCTATTTGAGTCGGCTTTCTGGAAAGCGTTTCGAACGATCGCGACTTGAAGAGTTGGAAGCAAACATCTCGTTGATGAAACAGTGGGCCGGTGAAGGAAAGTAACGAACGGACTTACGATCCGTGGCGTGATTACCTTTTGCCCAACGCGTCGCGATTCACTCTGAATTTTTATTCGCTCCGTTCCTTCGGAAGACGGCAAGTGCGACGAAGAATGACACGGAGATGAGGACTCCGCCCAACAAGAAGGGCGCACCCGCGAATACGATCGGCGCGTCCTTGCGAGTAAAGAAACCGAAGAGTCCGGTGGTAAAGATGAGCGGTGCGGCGATGCTGGTCAGACCCTGTAGCGACGTTAACGCTCCTTGGACTTCACCCTGTTCGGTTTCATCAACGGCTTCGGCGATCAGACTCTGAATCGTGGGGCCGGCGAGTCCACCGAGGGCTCCGATGATCGCAATCCATGGAAGCATCCAGGCATGCGTTGCGAACGCGTATCCGATGAACGCCGTGGCTGAAATAAGCGTCGCGACGAGCAGTATTTTCCGCTCACCGTAGCGTTTGACGATCGGGCGAACGAGTCCTCCTTGCACAATCACCGCGGTGAATCCCACCCAACAGAGAAAGAAGCCGACGGCGCGATCATCCCACTGAAATTTGAAGTCTGCGAAGAGAACGAAAACGTTCTCGAGTCCCCGCTGTGCGAGCGCTTTGAGCAAGAAGACGATCGCGAGTCCGGCGACAAATGGATATCGCTTAAGCGTGCGGATGCTGCCGAGCGGATTGGCATTGGCCAGCCGAAACGGACGGCGTTTCTCAGGAGGTAGAGACTCGGGCAAGATGAAAAAGCCATAAAGCCAATTAACCAGGGCGAGTCCTGCTGCGGCAAAGAAGGGCGCTCGGATGGAGATGCCGTAGCTGAGCAAACCGCCGAGTGCGGGTCCGATGATGAAGCCGAGTCCGAAAGCCGCGCCGATAAATCCGAAATTTCTCGCCCGCGTCTCGTCGGTTGAGATGTCTGCGATGTATGCGTTGCCCGTCGTGAGGCTTGCTCCAAAGATTCCCGAAACCATCCGGGCGACGAAGAGCAACCAGATATTGTTTGCGAAACCTTGGATCAGGAAATCGATGCCGAGCCCGAAAAGCGAACCGAGCAAGATCGGGCGACGGCCGAAGCGGTCCGAAAGCCCGCCCAAGACCGGTGCGAAGAGGAACTGCATCGTCGCGTAGGAAGCGACAATGATCCCGTAGATGTACGCGGTGTTGTCGGCCTTCTCGCCGAGCAACATTTCTACCAACCCTGGCAGCACCGGAATGACGATTCCGATTCCGAGGATATCGATGAAGAGCGTCACCCAGATAAAGAGGATGCCCGCTTGCCGCGATTGAGGCTCGGGATCGGCCGTCTCGTTAGATTCCATTCGTGGGTCTCAAGCCGCCAAGTTCGAGCCCACATCGGTCCGATAGGCACTCCACGCCGGAAGCAAACCTGCAACCAAGGCGAGGGCCATCACGAGCGGAAGGATGTAGAGCTCGTAGACGCTTGTCGTCAGTAGCCCGATGCTAACGCCCGTTCGGTCTTCGATTTCGCCGCTAAAGCACCAAAGTGCGATGTGCGCGAGAGCGAATCCGAGGGCCGCCCCGACAATCGCAATGATGAAACTCTCCAGCAGGATAATTCCGGTAACGGTATCTCGTCTTGCGCCCAATGCTCTCATCACTGCGATATCCCGCCGTCGATCATTCATCGAGTTGTAAATTGCGACCAGTACGCCGACGGCGGCAACGACGCACGTGATCAATGTAATCACAAGTAGCGCGGTTAGCATCGGGCCGATGATCATCCGCATCAATCCGTCAATTTCGCCCGCGGGTGCGGCAGCCTGCGCGTCCTTCCCCTCGTTGATCATATTTTGCATTCCGGGTGCGAACATCACGTTTCCGGTGCGCACGAGAATGGACGTGACTTCGCGTTCGGGAATGGAAAGCGGTGCGAGAGGATCGTCGGGCTTCTCCGTGGGCGGTTCAATGAGCTCGTCACCGGTCAACGGCTTTGCATGATCGTCCAACAAATAGAATCCCTCGAGGCTGGCAAATGCGGCTCGATCAGTGGGGGTGCCGGTGGGGGCAAGGACTCCGACGATCGTGAAACCTTGCCCGTGGCCCTTTCCTTCGGGATCACCGTGGTTGGCTTGAAAGGTGTCACCCACCGAAAGATCCAGCTCATCCGCGACTCGCGATCCCAGCACCGCTTCAAAGTAGCGATGCTCCGACGAGTAGCTCTTCAGTGCGCGTCCCTCACGAAACGTGAATGGTTTTTCGAGGGTGGGGCCGTGCCGAAGTTTCTCAAAGAATTCCGGCGTTGTGCCGACCACCCGAAACTCCGTCAGGTAGTCCCCAAGTGCAAGCGGGATGGCAAAGCCCTCTGCGACAAAGCCGGCGTACTTTCCGTCACGTTCTCCGAGTGCCGGATCGCCACCGTACTTGCGAACCATCTCGGCGCGTTCCTCCGCCGAGAAGAATTCCATGTACTCGGTGAACGGGAGGTTTTCGATCGGTTTGCTAAGGTAGTAGACGCTGTTGAGTGTTAACTGCAGTGGGCTTCCCTTGGGGCCGACGACCAAGTTGTAACCCACCTGCGCGTTCCGGGAGAATGCTTCGGTAATGATTCCGAAGATGGCAAGCACGATCACGACCAGTGCGACGCCCAGCATCAGCGAAATCGTCGTTAGCACGCTTGAGAGAGAACGATAACAAAAGTTTCTCCATGCGATCCGAAGCAGCCACATAGCAGTCTCAGTTGGTTTGCAAGGCGCGGTTCAATTCGTCGAGCCGGATCACACGCTCAAAACGTTCCGTCACCGACATCGCGTGGGTGACCATCATGAGCGAGATCCCTTCGTTTTGGCAGGACTCGATTATTAAGTCGAGCACGTTCTCGGCGCTCGCCGGATCAACGTTTGCGGTGGGTTCGTCGGCGAGCAACAACTTTGGTCGCCCGGCCAACGCCCTAGCGATCGCGACGCGTTGTTGTTGTCCCACCGAAAGTTGATTGGGACGATAGGACATGCGATCGCCCAAGCCGACGCGCGTGAGCAATTCGCGTGCACGCTCGCTATCAATGGCGCGGTTGCCAAATGCCATTCCCAACTGAACGTTTTCAAGAGCTGAGAACGCAGGCAGCAGATTAAACGTCTGAAAAACATATCCGACCGAGGCGGCACGACAACGATCGCGCCCCTGTTCCGAGAGTTTTGTGAGTTCAACGCCGGCAACTTTCAATGTTCCCGAGTCGGGCGCGAGCAAACCGGCGATGGTGTGCAGCAACGTCGTCTTCCCGCCACCGCTTTCGCCGATGAGAGCGACTTGCTCGCCGGCATGGAGAATGAGTTCAGGAATGTCGAGAACCGTTAGTCTGCCGCCACCGGGCTGTGGGAACGACTTGATGAGTTCCCGGATGGCCAGTACGGGTGCGGCTTCGCTCGAGTGGGGCTTCGAAGGTTTGAATTCTGTTTCGCTCACGTCGTCGCCGTGTCTCGCGTTCTTTTGGGTGGGGCGGAAGGTTGGGGAAGGGAAGGGCAGGGTAGTCGGCGTTGAAGCCTTTGGCCGAGCCTACTTTCCTCGCCGCAGCGCCCTTTGTAATCCGCGATCGGAATCACGCTTCTTTAGTGTCTCACGCTTGTCATGGAGTTTCTTTCCTTTCACTAAGCCCATCACGCATTTGGCAAGTCCTCGGTCGTTGAAATAGACGCGAAGCGGGATCAGCGTGAGTCCGCGTTCGTGAGCCCGACCGGCGAATTTGTCAAACTCTTTCGCATGCACCAGCAGTTTACGGGGCCGCCTCGGGTCGTGGTTCCACATGCCCGCGTTGTTGTAATGAGCGATGTCTGCCCCAATCAGCCAGAGCTCCTTGTCCTTTGTCCGAATGTGCGCCTCATCGAGCGAAAGTTTGCCCTCGCGCATCGACTTGACCTCGCTGCCCATCAGCATCATTCCGCATTCGACGGAGTCGAGTATCTCGTATCGATGTCGTGCTTTTCGATTCTCCGAAACGATCGTGATGCCCGACGAAGGCTTTTTTTTGTCCGCGACATTCTTTTTCTTCTTCGATTTGGCCATAGCCTGCGAATTGTATCGGTGTGTCGCTGGCTCGCCACGAGGCGGCGTCGCGGTTATTCGGGCGTCACCCTGGACGGGTTGGACCGAATCGGTGGCTCAGAGTTTTTGACCCTCCGTCGGGCATGACCGGAACTGCATCGAATCCCATTGCTCTTTTGATGCACTCACTACAATGCTCAGGTGGAAAATGTTCGATATCGACCGGGTCGACTTCGAATTCTCCCAGATTTTACCTTCGATTTTCGACTTCAAGACAATCCATGGCCTTTCGTTTACCCGTTGTCGCAGAGCCTGAAATCCCCTCCGGAACCGCACTGAGCGGCAGCGGGCGATTACCGAAATGGCTGAAGCGTCCTATTCCGAAGAGCAATTCCAACCACATGACGGCGGAACTGCTGGAAGAGCTGAATTTGGAGACCGTTTGCGACAATGCGAAATGCCCCAATCGCATGGAGTGCTACAGCCAGCAAACGGCCACTTTCATGATTTTGGGAAATGTGTGTACCCGACCGTGCGGGTTTTGTGCCGTACGACGCGGGCGGCCACCACAGTTGCCCGAGGCGGACGAGCCCGATCGCGTCGCCGAGGCGGCGTTTCGGTTGGGATTGAAGCACGTCGTGCTCACCAGCGTGACGCGTGATGACTTGCCGGACGGAGGGGCGGATCACTTTTATCGCTGCGTCGTCGCGGTCCGCGAACGAACGGGAGCAACGACGGAAGTGCTGACGCCCGACTTCGTGCATTGCAAGGATTCGCTACGCAGAGTGATCGAAGCACGGCCGACCGTTTTCAACCACAACATGGAAACCATTCCTCGACTCTACCGCCGAATCCGTGGCCCGAAGAGCGACTATCGATGGACCTTGGGAATGATGAAAGAAGTCAAACAATACGATGCAGACGTCAAGACGAAGAGCGGCCTCATGCTGGGCCTGGGTGAAGAGCGGGGCGAGTTGCTCGACGCCCTCGCAGATTTGCGCGAATACGATGTCGACTTCCTGACGCTGGGCCAATACTTGCAACCGGGCGAAAAGTATTTGCCTGTCGTGCGCTACGTTCCGCCAGAAGAATTTGAGGAGCTCGCGGATATCGCAAAGGACATGGGTTTCAAGAAAGTCGCCTCGGGGCCTTTCGTGCGAAGCAGTTATCACGCCCGTGACATGGCTGAAACCGAATGACAGCCGATTTGATCGCTCCCATCGTCGACGTACAGGGTCTGCAGAAGACGTACCGTTCGTTTTCGCTACGTGGACGCAAAAATGTCGATGCCGTTCGCGGCGTTTCGTTGAAAGCCTTTCCGGGTGAGGTGTTCGGGTTGCTCGGTCCCAACGGCGCCGGCAAAACGACGCTGATCAAGATGCTGCTCGGCGTCGTCAAGCCTTCGGCGGGTCACGCGGAGTTGTTCGGCCAACCGATTGGGAGTGCCTCGGCACGATCGCGCGTCGGCTATTTGCCCGAATCACTGCGTGTGGATCGCCATCACACGGCTCGATCAGCACTTCGGTACTACGGTCGAATGAGCAACATGAGTCGCGATGCGATTCGCGCGCGAAGCGATGAACTGCTTCACCTGGTAGGGCTGCAGGGGCGTGATCGAGAATCGGTTCGGCGTTTTAGCAAAGGCATGTACCAGCGGCTCGGGCTCGCACAGGCGTTGCTCCACGATCCCGACCTTCTGGTGCTCGATGAGCCGACGGATGGATTGGACCCGGTCGGGCGAAACGAAGTGCGCAAGGTGATCGATCGGCTTCGCGACAGCGGCAAGACGATCTTCCTGAACAGTCACATCTTGCAGGAAGTTGAGATGGTTTGCACGCGTGTTGCGATCCTTGCAAAAGGTGAGATCAAGGGGATCGGTCGGATCGACGAGCTATCGGATCAATCAGATCGTCGGCTTCAGATTGATGTGATCCCCGGTGAAGTCATGAACGGATCATGGGACGAAGTCTTCGAGAATCGGTTTACGGTGAAGGCAGCGAACCAACATCGCGACGTGTCCAACAATTCCGCTCAGCCACAACGGTTGACTATTGAGGTGACGGATCAACCTGACATCGACTGGGTCGTCGACCGCCTTCGCGGGCGGGGCGATTCGATCACCCATCTGGAATTTCGTCGCGAGTCTTTGGAGGAATCATTTATGCGGTTGGTCGGGCCGGGCGAACACGTCGAGTCGACGTCCACTTCAGCTGCAAAGGCTGTTCCGCAGGCTGAGAACGTTTCCGTTGGTGGAGATGCGTGAAATGAAGCCCTATTTGGCCGTCATCCTCGACTCTTTTCACTCGGCTTTTTCATCGCGTGTTCTTTGGATCGCGATTCTCGCCATTTGGATCTTTCTGGCTGCGCTCGCGCCGATCGGTTACCGAGAGGTTTACACGACCGAGTTTCGTTGGTTCGACTTGGACAACGGCACGCAACTCAAAGCGATGCTCGCGCGAGGTTTGGTCGACCCGAAAGAGAAAGAGACGGCACTCGGACGCATGGCTCGAACCGTTCCCGAAGACATCCGTCGTTCGCTCGAGCAAGTCGCGCGTGGAGAAAACATCAAGGTCGATTTGCAGAAGCTGGCGGATTCGTTCAACGAGTCGCTCGATGATGAGAGTTGGTACGATGCCGAAGCATGGAAATCGACGGTGCGGCTGCGGGAGCTGCGCGAGCTTGACGAGATTCCGGACGATGAGATCGAGGAAGAACTACGTCGGCGTCGGGCAAGGTTGAGAATCGAGGCGGCGCTACCCGGTGTTTTCGCGGCGAAGTCATCGCGATCGATCATGCTTTCCTATGCGGGATTTGATTTCCCGGCGATGTTCCTCATCAGCAAGGCGCAATTCGGGACGCTGGTCAATCAATTTGCCGTGCCGATCATCACGAGTTGGCTGCTCGGTTTCGCCTTGATTTTTCTTGGGATATTGGTAACAGCATCCATCGTTCCCGAAATGTTGCAGCCGGGATCGTTGCACCTCTTGCTCAGCAAACCGCTTTCTCGAATGTTGCTGCTGTTGGCGAAGTTTATCGGCGCATGTTCCTTCGTGTTCATTTGCGTTTGCCAACTCGTTCTTGGACTTTATCTGATTGCCGGCTCACGCTTGGATCTTTGGAATCCACGTATCCTTTGGTGTATTCCGGTCTCGGTGTTCTTGTTTGCAGTGTTCTACAGCGTTTCGATGCTTGCCGGTTTGCGTTGGCGATCATCGATCCTTTCGATCGGCCTCACTTGCATGTTCGGCGCGTTCGTTTTGGTCATCGGAATCATCGGCGGTTACTTTGACGGAAGCGTCCGAATGCCTGATCGCATCAGTCGAATGGCATTCGATGGTGACGACGTCATCGTTACGACACGAGGCGGCGAACTCAAACGTTTGGATCCGAAGACCAACGAGTGGGAAGTCTTGATCGAACGAGACTTCCGCCGGAGTGATTTGATTGTCGCGCCCGTGAGGCTTGCCGAAGGTCAGATTGCGACCGCGCGTATCCGAAATGGCCGTTTCAACCTGTATGGCACCGGTTCGCTGGATCTCTTGATGTTGCGACGTGATTCGGACTGGGAACTCGAACCGGGGTTGCGGCTTCCGAACGGGACAAGGCGTCTGATCGTCAATGGAGATCTGCTTATCGGGGTGAACAATACAGGTCTGATGGCAGCCTCGCTTGAAGAAGCGATCAGCACCAGTCGCTCTGAAGAGGACGAAGACGCGGAAGACGGAAGTACAGAGCCGGAGAGTGAGCAGTCGGGGGCGAACGCGAACTCGGTCGTTTCAACGGCATGGATTAAGGACCTCCTCCGGATGCAGGGCGGCGCCACGGAATCATTTGTGAACCTGCTGCCTCGCGGTATGTCACTGACGGAACCCGTGCGCGTCGTCAGTCTGCCGGCCAAAGATTCCCTGGTCGTTTATTCAAGAGGCCGAATGGTTCGACTTTCCCTCAAGGATGTCGACTTGTCACAGAAAGCGAAACGCGACGTTGCGCCCGCAACGATTGAAGCCGACATCCTGCTGGAAGATGAGAACGCTGCACTCAGCTTGCTCGCGGCCTCGGGAACTTCGCTCTTGCTCGCCAGGCAGAACGAGCCGCTACAGTGGCTGAGCCCCGATGACCTGAGTGTTGTCGCCGAATTGGAGGTGGATTCCGGAGAGACGCTGATCGCGATTAAAGGACTGGGTGACAATCAGTTCGCGTTGCTGAATACGGACGGCGAGTTGTCGACGGTGAGGCTGGACGGAAATTCGCTGTCGCGAGTGCCGCTTCAGATCAGCGATGTCGCATCGATTGACTATCTTGCCGAAGAGGATGTACTGGTGGTCGCCCACAATTTGGATCGCATCGACTGGCTTCGTGTTTCGACCGAGGGCGTGGAAACGGTGCGCGAATTCCGACCAGAAGTCTCTGGATGGCGTAGTGTCGATCGCTATGTGATTACGCCGCTCAGGATGTTGACGCCTCAGACCGGTGAACTGAGCGATACCGTTGCGGCACTCGTCAGTGGTAAATCCTCTTTCGCGATCGGGCAGGGACAACCCGATGAGCAAGAGGTCATCCAGTTCAAAATAGCACGCCCCGTCATCAGTTGTGCCGCTTTCGTTGTTGTGATGCTGGCGTTGTCTTGCGTCTACTTCACGCGACGCGATTTTTAGACGTCGATTGCTCAAGATCGCATAGGTTGTCTTTGCACCTGCCTGTCAAACGAAGCCGGTTCTTGGCAAAAACGTGGTAGCCACAATCGAGCAAGTGTGAGATTCCGGGCAAACGTGTTGGAAGAACGAGTAAGCCGAGGCCCACGGCTTGGTAAAGGCGACGAAAGACTTCGACGCCGGTAATCCAAGTTCCGTCTAGAAGCCGAGCTTGAATCTCATCCATCAGTTCCTTCATAGTCTTTCCGTAGATCGAAGGTTCAAATTCGTTTGCCGCGATGTCGGTGAACCGAATTCGCTTCTTGCGATCCATCCACCGAAGCAGTTTGATTTCCCTCATGCAAAGCGGGCAGTCACCGTCGAAGAAGACCTCAACCGTCCAGTTGTCGGGGGCTTGTGTCGATTGCTGGAGGCTCATGTTGTTGGCTCGGCATCTTGTGATAGGGCTTTGATGCGTATTAAAACTTCGTTTCGCCGCAACGGCCCCGGCGTAAACGGCGGATCGTAGCCGGCTGCTTCGGCAATTTCTTCGCCGACCAGTCCGCGTGACTGCATCCATTCGCGTAGGTTCAATTCGTACTCGTCGGACCGAGTTCGATCGAGTTTCCCTGAGAACCGTACGACGGCGAACCGGCCTCCCTTGCGTTGTCGCAGTTTGACGCCTTGTGAGAGCGGTTTCGGAACTCCTTGGTCCGCGACGGACTGGGGCATCACAAAACCCATCGAACCGGCCGTCTTTTCGGATTCTTCCTCGATGAACACGGGCGTGGTCATCGAGATCTTCTGCTTTGATTCGTTCTCGCCGCTAATGAATTGAAAGAGCCGCATAAAGCTGCCGTCACGGCCCTGGCGGTCCAATTTCGTTGCGGTTGTCGCGAGCATCAGATCCGGATAACGCCGGATTTCGAATTCGCCGTCGGATTGAACAACCTCGTACGCAGCAGACTCGTACGCAGCTCTGGAAACCAATGTCCATGACACGCTGCAGATTCCGACGAAGGCAAGAATGGCGGTGATGACGATGATTCGGCGTTTCATTGCGCTTCTCCGTTGATTGGATTGACTACGGGAGGATAGGCAAACGTCCAGCCATTTCGTCTCACTCTTGACCAAATTCAATCATTCGACATGACTGCGAAAGAGGAACTCGGAACGCAACACCGCTACGAATTGCAAGATCGATACCTCGAACTCACCCGCGTCGAACTCCCAGCGATGGCACGCCGCGAAAAATGGGTCGTCACCGAAGATCACTGCTTCATGCGGATCATTCTGGATCGCCTTTTTCAGGACTGCTGGTACAACCATTTGGATCGGCGGCTGACCGCTTACAAACAGCTCCGCGACGAGCAACTGCGTGATTGCATCGTGATGGCGGAGAGACTGCTGTCCGGAGACATCAACGCTTTGAAGGATTGGAACGCGGAAAGCTTGAGGTGGAGAGGAAAGCTCAAATGAAACGCAAGTCGCTTGATAAAATTTCGCGTGGCGAGATTGATCGAATCATCATGATGGCTTGGGAAGATCGAACAAGTTTCGATGCCATTGAGGAACAATTCGGATTAACGCCCGGAGAGGTGATCAAGCTAATGCGACGTGAGATGAAGCCCAGCTCATTTCGGCTTTGGCGAGAGCGGACCGCTGGCCGAGTGACCAAACACGAGGCGAAGTTTGCGGCAACGGAGTCCGGTAGCGAGCAACGGCGGTTTCGCGCGAAGTCGCAAAGGGGCTAATTTGGAAGTCGTCTACGCCGACTTCGAATTGGTGTTCGTGCCGGATGCTCCCCCGAGTGCCGCCGAGACGGCTTTGAGCAGTCTTTCGGGTCGGATCGGTTTGGTGACCACTTCCGAGGCGCCCAGTTCCATCGCTCGCTTGTGAGCTTGTGGGTCGCGGGTGCCCGTCACCACAACGACGGGTAGGTGGGATGTTACCGGATCTTGACGGACCAACTCGATGAGTTCGTGTCCGCTCAGGTTTGGCATCGACACATCCACCAGCATGAGATCAGGACTTTCCCTCGGGATGATACTGATCACATCGAGCGGATCACTGATTCCGATGATATTCCAAAACCCGGCTCGATTCAGGTGAGCAGTAACGATGTCGACCATGATCACTTCATCATCCACAACGAGGATTTTGCGATCGCTGATCGATCTTTGAGATGTCATCGTCTCCGCCCCTTTTCCTGAGATCTGTCCACCTTGGAAACCTACCTCTTCAGAAGGCTGGATTTACATCGGGGCGTGACTGATATCCCTCGTCAATAAAGCATTGGGAAGGGGTTCGATGATCAAGTCGTTCGATTCACTCTCCGTCACACTCCTCCATCAGCTCGGTGATGTACGTTTCGATCTGATTGAGCGATTGTTCCATTGCTTCGATGTTTGCTTGGTGCGCCGCGGTCTCGCAGCCTTTTGCGAGATCCGTCAGCTCGGCTAGGCCGACCGTTCCGCCGGATCCTTTGATCCAGTGGATGCTCTTCGCAACTTCTTCGAAATCCGAATGGTCGAACGCGTCTCGAATTTGAGGAAGTTGCTTTTGAATGCGGCCTGCGAGATCAATGGCGAACTGCCGGAGCCAGTCATCAGGGAGTTTGGGAGCCCGTTTCTCGCGACGTGCGTCATCCAATGCACCTCGGGTGGTGTCCGCCCAATGCCTGACACGTTTCAGCAGCGCATCCAAATTGATCGGCTTGGAGAGATAGTCGCTGCAGCCGGCGTCGCGGCACTTCTGATCATCCCCAACCATCGAATTTGCGGTCATCGCGATGATCGGAAGTTGGCAGCCGGCGGCACGAAGCCTACCGGTTGCTCCGTATCCATCGAGGACGGGCATTTGCATATCCATGAGAACAACATCGAACTGGTGTGTCCGTCGTGTGCCATCGGCGTGCAGAAGCGCATCAAGTGCTTCTTGGCCGTTGCAGACACATTCGACGTTTGCACCAGAGTTGATTAGCAAACGGCGAATGAGGTGTCGGTTCGTTTGAGCATCATCGACCACCAAGACGTGAATGCCTTTCAAATCAATCTCGCTCCAATTTGCTTGCGTTACCGAGCCAAGCATCGCCTTGATCTCAGATTCATCGAGCATCCTCGTGTCGGGTTGGGTCTCCGCGGCGACGCGAAGTGTGAAGCGGCTGCCTTCTCCGAATTTACTGTCGACATCCAATCCACCTCCGAGAGCTTCCGCGAGCCGCTTGCTGATGGAGAGTCCCAGTCCGGTGCCTCCATACTTTCGGGTTGTGGATGTGTCGGCCTGGGAGAATGGATCGAAGACGCGTTGAAGCTGCTCTTCCGTCATTCCGATGCCGGTGTCTTGAATTTCGATCGCGAGTTCGTTTGCACGCACGTTCTCTTCGGTGACAACTGTGTTGAGTGTGACGCGAATTTCGCCACTCTCGGTGAACTTGATTGCGTTGCCCAGCAAGTTGTTCAAGATTTGTCGCAGCCGTGTCGGGTCGGTGGAAACCGATTCGGGGATGCGTCCTCTGGAACTGAGCGAAAGTTTTAGACCTTTCTCGGATGCTTTTCCGCGTAGCGATCGAAGGACTTCCACGGCGATCTTGGCGGGTTTGCATTCGATCCGCTCAACCTCGATTCGGTCCGCTTCGATTTTTGAAAGATCCAGTATGTCATTGAGCAATTGCAACAGATGTGTTCCGTTCCCGTGGATGGTTTCCAGGTGTTGCCTTTGTTCGGCGGGATCGCTGACGATGTCTCGGAGCATCAACTCCGTGTAGCCGAGGACGGCTGTGATGGGCGTTCGGATTTCGTGACTCATGCAAGCCAAGAAATCACTTTTCGCTTGGTTCGCCTTCTCCGCGGCATCTTTGGCTTCTCGCAAGCCGGCTTGTGCGGCGCGGAGTCGGTCGGCGGCCTGTTCGATTTCTTGATTGCGTTGCTCCAGCGTTGCCGTGCGCTCGGCGACCTTGCCCTCAAGAGTCAGGTTCAGTTCTTGAAGTTGTGCAAAACCGTCGGCCTTTTCGAATGCCGCGCCGGCGGCGCTTGTGAGATACGTGGCGATGCGAAGCTCATCGTCGCCGACCATCCCCATCATGTAGGAGTTTGCGATGTAGAGGTAATAGGCGTTCTGTCCACGAACCTTAATGGGGCTGCACAGAAAGGAACCATAGTTTTGCTGTTGTTCGCTGGAACGGACATCTTTCACTTCGATGCGTTCATGTTCTCTTGCAACGACAGCATCGACTTGTTCGCACTCTTGAACGAGCGTGCGGTCGAAAGCGATTCCCTCGGGAAAGGTCTTGAATTCACCTTCAACGCCTTCAATGAGCAGCACGCGGTCGCCTCGAAGGAGACGGGTGGCGGCGCTCACGACTTCACTGCGAATCACATCGGGATCCGTGCTTACGGCAATCCGTCGACCGGCCTCGAGCAATGAGTCGAATCGGTCGAGCAACGAAAGCGAATTGCCTTGCTCGATGGCCCCGACGTCATTCCGCATTTCTTCTCGGGATTGGCGGGATTGCCGCAACAGGTCCTCATCAATGCGCCAACCGAGTTCTGTTCCCACTTCGGCTCGCAAGAGAATCGTCTCGTCCCGTTCCAGTCTTGCCTCATGTTTCTCCGCGATCGCGAGTGCGAGGTCGAACGAACGCCTTGCGGCGCGGTGACGTCCGGAAAGTGCAAGGCAAGCCGCCATCTCGCGGTGGGCGTGGGGAAGCTCGTTTGTGAATCGTCTCGCGATCCTTAGAGCTTTTCGGCAAGCCGACTTGAGGTTGCGAAGATGCTTCTTGCGTGCCGCCGACGTCCGTGGCGGCGACGTTTCCATGATTCGGCGAAGCGCCGTAGCTGACCAAGCGTAACAAGGGCTGATATAAGCGTTCACGACATTGGACGCTTGGGCCGTTCGTATGGCCGCTGTGAACGATTCGGAAGCGCCGACGAAATCACCTTGGTAGTAGCGACAAACGCCTTCGGCAAGTTTGACATGGCAACGCCGCTGCGTGTCGTCGACGTTTCGCTTGAGCTCGATCTGCAAAACGTCGGCTGGGAGTTTTCCGAACGACGCTCGTGCCCAAAGATCGATAATGTTACCGGTCGCTTGAAAGTCACTGCGGCGAACCGCTGATCGGTAATTCGTCTTGGCATGTTCGAGAGCTTCACGCAAATGCCCCTGACGGAAGAGAGCGCCGGCGTGTTGGTAGCGGGCGATGTGTACTTCCCAGTAATCGCCCGTGCTCTCCAAGATGGTGGTTGCTTCGCCTGAGACGCGCAAGCAAGCATTAAAGTTGCTGTACGAGTAATAGAGAATGCTGAGAAAGTTTTTGGATTGCCCTTGGCCCCACTGATCCCGAAGCGTCTTTCGAATTTCCAGCGAGCGATGGGCATAGGCCACGCCCCGTTTGTAGAGTCCGAGAAGCGTCATCCCGGGAGCATGTTCGCTGTAGCACTGGGCCAGCGAAGCTCCACTGGCGTATCGCTCGCACAAGTTCATGCCTCGAAGGTGGGCCCACAGCGTGATGTACTTGTCTCTCGTGTACCAGTAACCTCGTGAAATGTTGCTGTAAAGCCGAACCACGAGTTCCAGCTGAGTCGGAAGCGGTGTTTTTGATCGCGTGACCAACCAGGGAATGCACGTGTGCGCGACTTGGTTGACGATTTCTCGAAACAGTTTCAAGCCGACGTCTATCTTGTTTCGGCATAGCGGCTGTTCCAACCGCCGAAGAGCTGATTCGAAGTAGCTGACCGCTTCTGTCTTGTCGCCGCGTTTGAAAGCCAGTTCACCGCGTCGGTTCGCCACGAGTGCTTCTTCAAGCGTATCCTCGGCCGTCAGCGCAGAAGCGGTCAACCACTGCTCCGCGGCGTCATATTCTCCAAGCAGCATCAACACTTCGCTCATCATCGATTCGGCGCGATGACGTGTGGGACGATCGGCGAGGTGAAATGATCGGTTAGCGATTTCGAGTAACTGGCGCGCGTTGCCGAGCGAGAATCTTTCTCTCGCTTCTGCGGCAGCTTGCATTGCGTAGGGAAGTGCCTCGTGATGCTTTCCCGCAGCATCAAAGTGATAGGCAAGTGCGAACGCGTCTTTCGAATCGATAGAGACCAGATATCGTCCGACACTTCCGTGCATTTCACGACGACGTTGTTCCGTCATCCCATCCAAGATCACTTCGCGAATTTTGTCGTGCGAAAAAGCGTATGACCCGTCCGGTTTGCTCCACAAAAGTCGTTGACGTCGAATCGTAGCGACCATCTCCAAACTGTTCGAGCGATCCAGATCCGCCAAGTCGAGAATGGCATCGAGTTGGAATTCACTGCCTAGAATCGCGGCAACAGAGAGGAAGTCCTGTGCGTCGGTCGGAAGGCTACCAAGTCTTTCTGCAAGTACTTGGCCGGCATCGGAAGCCATTTGGAAGTCGGCCAGCCTGTCTTTGTCTAGGCTCCATTGACCCTTGGAGTTGGAAAGGACTTCCGATTCGACCATCCCCCGCAGGACCGCAGAGGCCATGAACGGGCTTCCCTCCGCATAGTCCACGACGACTTGGCTCGCTTCAGCCGGAAGGTCGCCCGCCATCGATTGGCACAGTCGACGCACACTTGAGTCATCAAGCGGTTTCAGTTGGAGCTGACTGTCCAACTTCATCGTTGTGCGGATCCGGTTCGCTTGTTGCTCTTCGGAACGCGAGAGCAGGATGAGTAATCCGTAGGGAGCGCAAAGCCGATTGACGTGTTGAAGGATTCGTCTGGCTTGATCATCCATCCATTGGCAATTGTCTACCGTGATCATCACGGGACAGTCTGAATCACCAATGCACGTAATCAGCGTTCCAAAGGCCGATACGATTCGTCCTTGACCGAATTCATCCGGACCTGCCAAACGCCCACCGCTCCAGCCAAAGACCTTTGCCAAGGATGGCATGGCCGTAATGACTTCTTCGCGATGTTCCGACATCACATCAGCAAGCCGCTTTCTCACCGCAGCGTGTGTCTGACAGTACGAAGAAATCTGCCGGACGATCTGCATCCAGCAACCGTTCGGTTCGCTGGTCGCATACGGGACGGAGTCACCGTGGAACACGATGCATCCGTTTCGTGTCGCCAACCGCGCGATCTCTTGTGACAATCGCGACTTACCCATCCCTGATTCGCTTGAGATCAAAACTTGACGCCACTCACCCGCGAGCGTCATCTCCAAGTTCTCGTGGAGCTCTTTCAAGTGGCTTTCACGACCGACGAATGCCGGGTCGCTGAGATCATCGCGATGGTCGGTGCTACCGATCACGAAGCCCGTGGCGTGCTCACCTTCCTCCAAATGGGTTCGCAGAGATCGAATGTCGTGTAGGACGGCTGACGCAGA
Organism: Planctomycetota bacterium; assembly: GCA_039025515.1. Taxonomy (GTDB): domain Bacteria; phylum Planctomycetota; class Planctomycetia; order Pirellulales; family Pirellulaceae; genus Stieleria. Next base: position 8,506 of record JBCCOI010000025.1, on the reverse strand, counting down.
TTGATAACGCTCACGGGGTTCTTTGTGAGTCAGACGCTCGATCAGTTCGACCAACGGAGCGGGAACTTCTGGGGGAAACCGGTTCGGGTTGAGATCCAGCGTCGAAACTTGGAAGAGCACATCACCGAAATTCTTGCCGTCGCAGAGAGGTTTGCCCAACAGCGCGAAATAGAGGAGGTGGCCCAGTGAAAACAAATCTGACGAGGGACCCACATCGTGCTTGATGATTCCCGCCAGTTCCGGCGACGCGAAGCGTACCGCCTCCAAAGCTCGTTCGGAGTCGACCTTTGCAGTACTCGATTTCCAGATCGATCCAAAGCCACCGAGAATTGTGCGGCCGTCTGGCGTGATGACGACATGGGATGGTCGCCAATCACGGTGTGTGCATTTTGCGTCGTGAATCTCGACGAGGGCTTTGAGGATGTCCTCAGCCATCGCCAGCACACGCTCTACGGAGAGAGCTCGTTGTCCGACGAGTTCTCGAAGTGTTTCTCCAACATGATATCGATGCAAAAGCCGAATGGTGTCTGCGTCGACTTCATAGTGAACAAGGGTGCTGTATCCCGGGCTGCTAATTTGGCACAGCCTTGATGCTTCCTGTTCAAAAAGAGCAAGCGAACCTTGTGCGAATGACTCGATCGGTAGTTCGCGTAAGACGAATTGCCCCTCGGTGTCGGGATGATCGGCCAGCCAACATTCCACTCCTTCCATGTCGAGGAGTCGACGTGTTCGTTGGAGAGACTCGAATGAAATGGATTGAGGTGACATCGAGGTGATTTCAGTTGTTGGAGTGATTTCTTTCACTCTCTATGGCACGGTGACTCTCCGGAAAGGATTGCCGAGCCAGTACGAATGCATGAGGGACAACCCTCTTCGTTGTGATATTTCTGCTTCTTCGATTGAAATGATGGGTGAATCGTTAACACTCTTTTCGCGTTACCTATACTGCGAAGCACTTATCTTGAATTTGTGAATGGCTCTACTGGGAGTAGACAATGGGGGTAATCCAAACCACTCAGCGGGTGAGTTGGGAGCAGGATTACGAGCATCGAGTTCATCCGGAGTTGATGACACGACTCGCTCGCAAAGCTGTACCAGTTCTGGACTGGACCAAATGGGAGATCACCGAAGTTGGTCTCGGCTATTGTGAGACGCTCTTACCGTTGTCGGTGGAGTCCACGAACCAGCATGGCACACATCAGGCGGCGATCATTTCGCTTTCGGCGGATTACACCGGTGGCATGGCTCTGACAACGCTTCTCACGGGCGTCCCGCTGAGCGGAATCCACGGCAGAAATCCTGACGAGTCTGCCTCGCTCTGGCTTGTGGGTATGGACGTAAAGTACGAACGCCCCAGCACAAGTCATCTACGTGGCACCTGTACAATTGATACGAAGACTGCCGAGCGGATTCAGAAACGCTATTTCGCCGGCAAAATTGTGCTAGCCATGCTGACCGTTGAGTTCTGGTCAGAAGACGGTGACCGGGTCGCCGTTGGAAAAATGAGATACTTTGCTCAGGCGACGAAGCTCTTGCTCGCCAGTCAAAACGGTGAGCAATCTTCATTGGCCAAGCTGAATCTGAAAACATCAGCGCGGATCATTGCTGGTCTTCGTGCGATGACCGGCGAAACGAAACCCGGCGTTGAACCCGGATCATTGATTCGGATCGATCGTCCGCACGATCGGGTGGCCGCATCCACGCACGGAATGTTACAGGCCAATCGGCTTCGAGCGGTCTTGCCACAACTTGCGACACTTGTTGGCGCACGGACAGAGCACGGCGATCGTTTTATACGTGCAGCGCAAAACGGAACCGAACAGGGAATCGAGCAAATCGTTTTTCTCGGTGCGGGTCTGGATATGCGTTCCTTTCGCATGGCCGATCAACTTCGAAACGTTTTCATTTTTGAACTCGATCTACCCGTGATGCTGGAGGAGCGACTTCACGTTGAGGAAAGACTGGAAGCAATTCATCCAGAGATCGCTGGTTCAAGACCAATGCGTCACCAGGTTCCCGTCAACTTCTTGACGGATGACGTCGGTGAAGTACTCGGGTCACATCCCTCGTTCTCGCAGACCGCGAAGACTCTCGTAATCTATGAGGGTTGCTCGATGTATTTTGACGAGCAACAAAATGCCAAACTGCTCTTCTCGATACGTCGTCAACTCAAGCATCCCGAAAGTCGGCTTTGGATGGACTACGTCACCCCTTCGGTCATCGATGCGTCCATCAACGACCCAAACGTTCACGAGTTTACAGAGCGCATGGCGCTTATCGGCGAGAAGTTCATTTACGGCCCCGCCGACCCGGAGTGTTTCTTGCGCAACTGCGGGTTCAAGCTAATGGAGAGCGTGACAGCGGGCGACTTCCTGAAGGACGACGACCCGACGCTGCAAGAATATCGGTTCCTCGTTGCCGGCCGCGAAGTCGCTTGGCTCGATGATTGATCTTATTGGGCGATCGGGCTAACGCTATCGACGGTAGCTGAAGCTTGGCACCGTCGCGATCGTCGAAGTCGCGGGCGGAAGAGGTGAGCCATACGTGTTTGGCGTGAGCACGTGAGGCCGCATCCCTGAAGCTGCAGCCGATCGGCGGGGCGGGTCGCTCGTGTTTCGTCCGACACTGTTGGACGCGACGGTTGTCACGGAGTGGTTCGTGTGAATCGGGCCACTGACCGGACGCAATCGGTTTTCGACGGCCGGATTTAGATTCGACTTCGCGACGCTTCGTGATGCTCCGGTTGCAACCAAGCGGTAGTTGGTGGTCGGGACATTCCGGACGACGGAGCGAGGCGTCTCAACAGTGTGATTCTCACGCACCATGCGGGTTCGATAGGATGCCCGATTGACCACTTCGTTACGAGCTTCCCAGCGTGTCTCGGGGACTTGGCGATAGGCAACGGTGGGGATGCGAAACGGGTTCCAGCGTCCTTCAACGTAAGGCATCCATCGCATTTGAGTCACCGGCGTGTAGACCGTGCGGACTTCGGGACGATTCTCAACGACGGTCTCGGGGCGAAGGTAGGTTTCTTGCCGGCGATCAATCTTCTGTTCAACGACGGGCTGCATCTGTGTCGTTTTCTCATAGACGTCACCCGTGTTGGGATCTTCCATGAGTGTCGGCGACTGGGCGAACGCTTGGCTTCCAACAACAATCCAGTGCATCGCGAACAGAGTGGCCGCCATGGCGGTGATCGCGGTTTTCACGTTCGAGTACCTCATGAATTCCGTTCGAACTTCCATGTTTCGCTACTCCCCGCCCCAGCAATGGCTGGGCGTGAAAGGTACGGTCAGAAAAGTGATTGGCTGCGGCGGACGTTATCGAATCGCAAAACCGGACGCCCGCCTCTTTTGAGAATCGGTCATTGGCCGCTACAACTCGACTTTTACCATCCGCCCGGAATCAAAAACGTTCGCTTCAATGGCTGCCTCATGATCAACGAATCATTGCTGGAACTGATTCAGTGCCCATCCTCCGGGGAAAGCCTCCATTTGGCGTCGCCCGAGCTGATTGATTCGCTCAACGAAAAAATTAGCCGCGGTGAGCTTCGCGACCACGCCGACCAACGGGTCGAGGATCCGATTGAAGGGGGGCTGGTGACGGAATCCGATGAGCGTTTGTATCCCGTCCGTAGCGGCATCCCGACCCTTGTGCTGGAGCAATCCATCAAACTTTGAAAGTTTGGAGCATCGGCAGTCAGCTGGGGCGCCCCTCGGGACTCTTCATTGCGTCGACTACAGAAGCAGTTCTTTTGCGACTGCTAGCAAATTCTCACTGTCGACTTTCTCGAGCTTGCCGCTGAGAGCCTCAAGCGTCTTCAACGCATCATCCTTGTAATCCTGATTGGCAGTCGGATCGATCAGTCTGAACAACGCCATGCCGGCTTGAGCGTCAGGTGATTCAAGGTCGAGTTGAAAGGACGCGAGACGCTCCGCCAGGGTGGGAGGGAGCTTATCGAGTGCGTGTGTTTTCTGACGTTTGTTGAACTGAACCGTGATTTCTGTCGTGGTGATTTCCACGACGATCACGCGAAATCCGTCCACGACCTCAAAGTCGTTTCCGACTTGAAGTGTCGCCGCTCCGCGGAAGATGGCGCCGCGAAAGTACGTAGCCAAGTCTGCAATATCGTAGAGTGTCGACGCGCGTTTGAATTGTTCGGGTGTGAGTTTGAGCTTAAGTAATCCGTCCGCCGAGACTTTCATGCTGTCCCATTGAGCGGTCTTAATGAGACTTTCCGTTTCCTCCATCTGTTTCCGCGCGGTTTCCATCGCGGCCGCATCGGGTTCGCCTTCCTTCATCGAAGGCGATGGCATCTCATCGCTCTTGGCGTCTTGATTCGACGGTTGATTCTCTTCCGGCATCGCGAACGGATCGCGTATGTCCGAATTCATCGCGGGCATGTTGGATGAGCGTTCGATTTCGTTTGGTATTTCCGCATCTCCAACATCAGGCGTCTTGCCATCCGAAAACTCAAAACCTCCGGGTGGTGCGAGCGTCGAACCGCTTGCCGCCATTTCGCCCAGGTTGGGCGTTATTCCACCGGAGGCATCCGGTGGCATCACACCATCGCCCAATGGTCTCGCGATGGGCTTGCGGGGTGCCGACCGTTCCGACACCGTTTCCACTTTGGTGGGGATGCCGTTTTCATTGACGGCCAATCGCTCACCTTTCGAAATTCGATCCAGCAGGAAAACGATTCCGCCTAGCAGAAGAACGACGATGGCCGTGAAGGCGAACAACCCGGCCTTACTCTTCTTGCGACGCGTCCGAGTCTTTTTGGGAGGCGCCCAGTTGACGCCATCCGCTGGTGATTCGCTTTTGAGAAGCGGATTCTCGATCGCCTGCGATGTCGGTGGCGTTCCAATCGGAGGCGTCCCAAGTGCCGAATCGGTAGACTCGGATGCGGTTTCGGAGGGCGAAGCGACGAGGCCCAAAACGGATGCGGCGGTCGACTTTGTAGTCCCACTTGTCACGGTTGCGGAGGTGGACGAATCGCTCTGCTGGAGTGGATTGCTGTTTGGAAGCAATCCAGCGAGTGGGTCCGCAGACTCCATTGCCGAGTCTGTTGCTGTCGGCGTTTCGTTCGTCGCGGTGTGACGTTCCGCGGCCAGTTTTCGATCTAGCTGCGCACGCTGCTGCGGATCTTCCAACACTTGACGCGCTGCCGTTACCAGCCGAGCAGCTTGCTGCCACGTTTTCGGTTCGCAGTTCGATTGGCGTTCCTTGAGTCGTTCGCAAGTCGTGCGAACGGCCAAAACGATCTCGTGATCCGTCTCCTCCCCATCAAGTCCAAAGATCTGATAGGCGTTCGGTTTCTTGATCGCGGGATCGAGTGGCAGGAGTTCGTGGAGACTTGCGGGCTGCATGATGACCAACCGAGTTCATGAGGTCTTCGTCCGAGTGAATCAACGGATGACGACGAGAAACGTGCCCGTTGACTCAGTGCAGAACTCCTAATTCGTGATGGGAGTTTCTTTCTTGCCATCCCGAATGTATGGATCACGTACTTGCTCACCCTTGGCAGGCGAAATTTCGCGTACCCAGATGTTTCGAAACGCAACTGGATTGCCGTGATCCTGCAACGTGAGCGGGCCTACCGGTGCGTGTTGCTTGTAGCGTGGCGGACGGTTGTACGGGGTATCGCCTTTCAGTTCGAAGTGATTGAGAATCACAACGCCGTTGTGAATCGCAGTGATGTAAGCCGGAGACTTCAACGTTCCATCCTCTTCGAAGCGAGGGGCGGTCCAAATGACGTCGTACGTATTCCAATTGTCGGGCGACCGCATCGCGTTGGCCATCGGCGGCGTTTGCTTGTAGATCGCTCCCGCCTGTCCGTCGTGGTAAGTCTCGTTTTCGTAGGAATCAAGGATCTGTATTTCGTAGATTCCCATCAAAAACAAGCCGCTGTTGCCTCGGCCCTGGCCGTTTCCCTTCACGTTATCGGGTGCGGACCATTCCAAGTGCACTTGGCAATCACCGAATCGTTCCTTTGACGTGATCGGACCTTTGCCGGCATACAACACACCCTCTTTGACGGTCCAGTTTTCGCCGTTGTTCCATCCCGAGGCATCTTTTCCACCAAACAGAACGATGGCGTCCGAGGGCGGCGAAGCGTTGGACTCGCCGGGATCGACTACGGGTGGAGCTTCCCAGTTGATCCCATTGAGATACTCCTTGGCGTGGGTTGCGGGTGTGAAACCGATCAAGAGAAGGCAGGCGGAAAGGAAAATGACGCGGCAATTCATGGCGGATGGGGACTGAGTGGGGAACGGAGGGGGTAACGCGAAGCCAATCAACGTCCGACATTATGCTCCGCCGGGGGCCGGGGAACAATTCAGTTCCATCTTTACGCTGCCGATGCCCAATCCCTACACTCGCGGCGACTGGATTTCGATGACTGCCAAAGGAAGGGCAATATGTATCGCTGGTTACTGTGTTTCCGATACCTCAAGACGAGGTACATCGCTCTGGCATCGATCATCAGCGTCACGCTGGGTGTTGCGACGTTGGTCGTCGTGAACAGCGTCATGTGCGGTTTTTCCGCCGAAATGCACGAGCGCCTACACGGCCTGGCTTCCGACATCATGATCGAGTGCCACGCGACGGGCGGAATGCCAGATCCGGAGGCCCATCTGGAGGAGATCCGCAAGGTTTGCGGCGACGAATTGGTCGGAGCCTCCGTCAGCGTCAACGTCCCCGCGATGCTGGGAATCGAATTTCGAGGCCAACAAATCGGACGTCACGTCAATCTGATCGGCCTCGATCCGGAAACCTACGACCGAGTGAGTGACTTTGGGAAATACCTCCTGCATCCCGAGAACCAAGAAGCGGCCGAGTTCATTCTTCGTCGCGGTGGCTACGCCCCTGACCGGCAGGGCATGGATGATGCCGGTTGGGAATACCGCCGCAAGAAAGTCATCGCACAGCGTGAGATTCAGCGTCAGCAGGACGAAGAGCGGCGAAGAATGGAACAGATGCGGCGGGCCATCGAGCGACAGAGTACGCCGAATGTGCCCGAATCATCCTTCGCCGATGCCGCGGCGGCACCTTCATTTTCTCCGGCACTGATGGGTTCCGCCGAAGAGACATTGAAGCCGACCTTTGATCCGCTCAACGAGCAATACCCGGGGATCATCCTCGGGATCTCGACGTGCAGTGTTCGCGGACGAGATGCGAATGGCGAAGTTCGGGATACGTTTTATGCAAAACCTGGCGACGATGTTCGAATGATGTTTCCCAATGCGTCTGACAACACAAAGGTCGTCAATCAGAAGTTTACCGTGGTGGACCTCTACGAATCGGGAATGAGCGAATACGACAGTACGTTCGCTTTCGTGCGTCTCGATAAGCTGCAAGAGGCCCGCGGAATGATCGATCCGCTCTCGGGTAAGAAGAGCATCACTACGATCCAGTTGAAGCTCGCAGAAGGAGCGGACCTGAACTTGATTCGTGACGCGTTGCGACTTCGCTTTCCCGCGGAGATCTATCCGTACAACATTCAGACATGGCGTGATCTCCAGGGTCCTTTGCTGTCCGCAGTTCGACTCGAGACCACCATCTTGAACATCCTGCTGTTCCTAATTATCGCGGTCGCGGGTTTTGGGATCCTGGCAACGTTCTTCATGATCGTTGTCGAAAAGACTCGTGACATCGGCACACTGAAAGCACTCGGTGCATCGGGCACCGGCATCAGCAGCATCTTTCTTTCCTATGGTCTGCTGCTCGGTTTTGTCGGAAGCGGAGCCGGGTTGGTCGGGGGCTTGCTGTTCGTTCGGCATATCAACACGATTGCGAGGGGCGTGGAGATGTTAACGGGTCAGGAGGTCTTCGATCCGACCGTTTACTACTTCACGGAAATCCCAACCATCGTTGAACCGTTCACGTTGGTCTGGGTGACGCTTGGTGCGATGTTGATCGCCGTTTTGGCCAGTGTGTTGCCCGCGATTCGCGCGGCACGTATGCATCCCGTGCAGGCCTTGCGTTTCGAGTAAGAAGCTCGCTTCGGCAGAATCCGTTCACCTCCCAAGTCAGGTTCCATTGATGTCCGCAGAAACCGTGCTCAGCGCAAGAGGCTTACGAAAAAGCTATCACAAGGACCGCTTAGATGTCCCGGTACTGCGTGGCGTCGACCTTGATGTACCTACCGGCGAAGTCACCGCCTTGGTCGGACGAAGCGGTAGCGGGAAGAGCACGTTGATGCACTTGTTGGCTACTCTGGATCGGCCTGATGCTGGCGAAATTCATTTCAATGGAAATCGAATCGACAACGCCTCTCGTTCCGCACGCGATCGTTATCGAAATCACGACATCGGCGTGATTTTTCAGTTTTACCATTTACTGCCTGAGCTGAACGCAATCGAAAACGTGCTTGCACCGGCGATGATCGGGACGAGTTTCTGGAGCTATCTTCGCTCGCGGGCTCAACGGAAACGCCGCGCCGAAGCGATGCTGGATCGCGTGGGTTTGCTCCATCGCGCGACGCACCGGCCGAATGAGATGAGCG
>JBCCOI010000024.1:0-29199 GCA_039025515.1 Planctomycetota bacterium | reverse complement strand
TGGGTGTCCGCGGAGACGAGATGGACTCCGACGGTACGGTTGCCCGTATTGATCCCAAGGTCGGATGAGTCGACGAATAGTGACGTCGTTGCCGCACTCGAGCTGCCGGTTGCGGTTACCTCTAGCAACGTGAGATCTTCTTCATCATTCGCAATGATCAGATCGCCGGCGTTCAAAGCTTGTCCGCCAACGGTGATGTCACTTTCGACCAGCGTGAGTGCTTGAACGTCTCCTGTCAGACCAAAATCAGACGAGTCCAGGAATAGCGAGACTGTTCCGCTCGACAAATCGCCAGGCGTGTCGGGGCGGAAGACAAGAATGTCCTCATCAGCTACCGAAATGCCTGAGATCGTCGCATTCTGCGCGGAAGAGAAAAGCACGTCGCCGCGAAGTAGTGTGAACCCGCCAACTGTAACGTCTTGCGAGACGACGTGGATTGCATTGGTGTCAACGTCGCCAGAGGCATAGTCATTCAGGTTGAACACAGAACTAATTGTTCCCGACGTTCCACCGGGTTCAAAGGTTGGGCTGCCCCCGAATTCCAAGATCTCAGCACCCTGCCACGAATTGATACCGGGCGTCCCGCTTCCACTGACGTCGCCGTTAGTTGTAAAAAAGAGTTGCCCGGTCGATGACGATGCCCCGGTGTTGTTGTAGAGAGCCGTTACGTCGGCGGAGCTTAGCGCACGTGAGTAAATCCGTACCTCGTCCAGCAGGCCTTCAAAGTCCGACGAGTCGGTTCCTCCGATCAACAGAGGCTCGCCCGTACTGACAGTCCCGACTGTCTGCGTCGAGGCGGTGTTGCCGACTCCGTTGACGTAGAGCTGGAAATCATCGCCGCTTCGTGTGGCGACGACGTGATGCCAATTCCCATCGGCCATCCAGCCGCCCGCGTAGGAGTGCGCGACGATCGAACTGTCGCCGTCGACCACGAACTGCAACGCGTTCGAGCTGTTCTTGGCGATGAAGAATCCATCGCCGACGGAGTATTGACCGATCAGCTGGCGAATGCCGCTGGATGAATCGCTCGAGTTGTACCAGAACGCGACGCTAAAATCCGCGCTGATGTCGATCGAAGCGTCGTCGGAAACACTGACGTAAGCATTGCTTCCCGAGTCTTGGCTGAAGTCCATCGAGAATCCACCGACGGCACTGTCGCCCGACCACACCGGTGAGTTGACGGTGGAACCGTCGTTGTCATTGATTGTCGAATCCTCAATCGTTGATCCACCGTTTTCTTCAAATTCGTAGTGGGCGACCAAATTCGACGTGATGTCAGCGGGAGCGGATGTTTCATAAGCTCCAATGTCAGGATTCGAATCACGAGCTGACCCCGTCTGATCGACGGTTTGCGAGGATCCCGTCGCGGCATCAAACGCGATGCTGGAACTGGTGATCGTGTAAACGAAGGTGTTGCCAATATCGGTGAGTGCCGAAAGTCCCGGGTCGCTGCCGAGGATATCGGTGCCGACAGAGCCGCTAAAGTTGCTGTTGTGCTCGATGATGTTGTATCCGCCGGACATGATCGCGCCGTGAACGTCATCGCCTCCATTGGTGGAACTGTTGTCGGCAAAGATGGAGTAGCTGATGTTGGCCGTTCCGGTATTTCGCCGCAGTGCCCCGCCGCCGTTCCCAGTCGTGTTCTCGGCAAACGTCGAGTGAGAGATGTTCACGACCGCAGACGCACCGGCGACGGTGATGGCTCCGCCGCTGTTTGTCGCGTCGTTGCCACTGAACGTGGAATTGGTGATGTTGACGGTGCCACCTGTTAGCCGAATCGCACCGCCTTCGTTATTGGTGTCGTTGTTGATGAACGCGACTCGGTCGAGCGTCGCGACGGCCGAGTTCACGCTCGCAAGACCGGCCGCATAGTTGTTTGCGGTATTGTCTCGGATAACGATATCGCTTGCGGTGAGCGTCCCATCGTTGTAGATCGCGGCGCCGTCCTGACCTCCCGAGCTGGCGCCGGAGAGTGTCAGTCCGCTGAGTGTCAATTCGCCGCCGCTGCGAATGTCAAAGATGCGATCGCCCAAGCCTGCACCGCTGATGATCACATCATCAGCCCCCGTGCCGACGATGGTGATATTGCTGGTGATGTCCAGGTCACCGGTAGATGCCGAGTTTTCGCCCGAGCCAGTTCGCGTGAGCACATAAGTTCCGGCGCCCAGATCGATCGTCCAGCCGCTGCCGGAATCGTTGTTGACGGCCAGAATCGCTTCACGAAGCGAGATAAATCCGTCCGCACCGCGGTTGGCCAGCAAGGTTGCGACATCGGTGGTCGTGCCGTCGACCGTGTCACCGGTCGTATCAACTGTAATACCGGTCGGAGCCGCAGACACCGTGATGGTGTAGTCTTCGAATTCGCCGTATTCGCCTCCGTCTGGGCTTGGTGGGTCTCGCCATTCAAGACCGACCCGCATGATGGTGTTCCCTAGAACGGCATCATTGGGTGTCGTAATGTCGATGGAGAAGGGCCCTGATGCGGAGATTCCCGTTGCGACGATGAATGATTCCCCCGCATCATTGAAGTCCCCGTCTTGATTCCAATCGATCCAGGCCGTGATGTCGTCGTCACCGTCGTCGACGATCGAAACGGAAAGCGTATTCGTCGCACCTCGCGTGATGGCACCGACTTCAGATGTGTAGTTGCCATACGCATCAGTCTCGGGCCCCGTCGTATTGTTGATACCGGCGAAGGAGACGTTGGTAATCCATTCGAAGTTGTTGTTTGCTCCTCCCGGATAGCTGTAGCCTGCCGGTTGCCCAAGATCACCCTGGCCAAAGAGGGCGACGATGTCGACGCTTTTCAGAGCGCGGGTGTAGAGCCTGACGTCATCCAGAGAACCGTCGAAATCACCATTCGAAGCGCCCGAGGCGCCAATCAGCAGCGAGTTGGCCGTATCGATGCTACCACCGGTGAACGAAAACGTATTGCCCGCAACACCATTGAAATGCCACTGCCCCTGGTTCGTCGATGCATCAAACGTGACTGCGACGTGTTGCCAGCTCCCGTTGAAGGTTCCCGACGTGCTGCTCGATGACGATGCGGAACCATCGTCCATGATAAACTGCAGGTTACCACTTGAATTCGCCAGTAGTACGAAACCAGAACTCGCACCGTCATAATCTCCGAGCAAACGTACCGTCGTTGAAGGATTGCTGTCGAGCTGATACCAGGTCGAGATCGTGAAGTCACCCGAACCAAAGTCTTGCGCGTTGTTGTCAACGACCTCGAAGTAGCTGTTGCCGGAGCTATCGAGGGAGAAATCGGCCGCTTCGTCGCCCATCGGAGCGACTGACTCCACAACAATTCCGCCCGCCGGAATGGAAGCGTTCTGATTTCCGGCCGAGTCTGCCGAGATGCCGGCACCGGCGGTTTCGAATTCATAATGGCCGACTAAGTCACTCGTGAAGTCCGCGGCGGCAAAATAGAGTTCCGAGACATCACTCTCTGATAGAGCTCGCGTGTAGAGCCGCACATCATCAAGACCGCCGTCGTAGTCATTCGTTGAACTTCCCGCAGCTCCAAACCGAAGGGCCGAACCCGTGTTGAGATTTCGACTGGTCGGTGTGCTCGTCGTTTCGAGATTCCCGTTGACGTAAGCTCGATACGTTCCGCTTTCCCGCGTCACCGTGACGAGATTCCACGTCCCGTTGAGTGCGGCCGTGCCCACAATGAAACTGTTGCTCGCCACTCCATCGGATTGCATGAATCGGAGATTGTTGCTGCTATCCAAGTAGACGCGAAAGCCCGCCTGACTCGCTCCGTAACTGTCTCCGACCAAGTGGGCATCGCCTGCCACTGACCCTACTTGGTTGTACCAGAAGCTGACGGTGAAATCGCCCGTTCCGAAATCCTGCGCGGCGTTGTCAGCCGCCTCGAGGACACCGTTATCTCCAGGATCAACATTGAACTCGACCGCAGTGTCGCCGACGGCCGCATCCGTAATCAGCGAGGCATTTCCGCTGGAAACGATGAGGTTCTGATTGCCAGCTGAATCGACGGTTTGATTTCCGAGTTCAAACTCGTAGTGACCCACCAAACCCGTCGTGATATCAAGCGTGCGGTGCCAGGAACTTTGTGCGACGAATCCGAACGCGACATCGGTGGTGACGTCACCGACTTGATACTCAAGGATCCAGTCCCCGCCGAGTGATTCGTGTCCCGTTAAGTCATCGCTGGCCGCAACGTCGCAGTCACACAGTGCCGCGAGTGAATCGATTAGCTCTTGGCCTTCGGACGTGGAGGCAAGGTCGCAACCGTAGATCAGCAGGTCGGCGCCGTCGTCCATGGCGGCCCGCCACGAAGCGAGATCTCCGGCGTAACCGCTCAGCGAATCCGCATCGAGACGCACGTTGCCGAGCCGGATGCCTTCTCCGTCGCCGTGGCTAACCAAGTGCAAGGCGTCCACGCCACGAAACGATTCCAGCGCATCGGTGATCGTCGCCACGCCGTCTTCATCCGAAGAAATCGTGATGATTTCGAATCGTGTCCCCTCCGCTGCATTCTCGCGAAGGCCCTGCAGCAAGGTCTCAGAATCTGCGACGCTTTCATCGACGAAAATGAGCTCGAGCGATTCGTTCGATGCGATGCTTGGCGGCCCCGCCGCCTCGCCGTTTGGTGTGGTGTCTGCATCGACGACGACCTGTGAATCTGCCGTGGGTGATCGCTGTTCGTTTGATCGCTGTTCGTTTGCTTCGGCTTCCAATTCCTCAATCATCGCGTTGACGATTTCGAGATCGACGTTGGGCATTTCGTCGGGTGCTTCAAAGCCGTCGGCACTGAGAAGGATTCGGTCTTCCAGCGGCGAAAAATCGAAGTTGCGTGGGGGCTTGTCGGTAGACACTGCTTCGGCTCGTGCGTAACACGGTTGAGTCATCGATTAGGAGCAGACGGCGCGCATTTCCCGCGCAGACGTCCATCCTAAGAGTAGGTCGGCGGACTTCACGAGCGTTTCACGGGTGCACAATCGTCTGCTGTTGACGGAAAACCATCACCTCAGATTGCTCCGGATGTGCCGACTGTAAGGCGTTTTCACGCTTCCCTAGATAAAGACTGAAGTTGGCGGCTGTCTTCGGCACCCTTGAAGATCGTTCGACGGTTGGTCGCAACTCCAGAGCAAGATTCCGACGGCTCATCAAACCGAATCGATCAACGTGTTCCTCTAGATTCAAAGCCGGGCGTTGAATCCTCCCTTGCTGGCTTTTCAAGCAGCGCCGCATGCGGGGGGCCGATGTGCTCCACGCGTCTTCAGGTGAATGAGTGATTTTCGCGAGTTCTCAAAAGTTAGGTCCGTAACGATGGTTCAAACTGCACAACTGGCATTCGACGTCAACCGATTCGGCCCACCCGTCTTTTACTTCGCCAACGACATCCAAAACCGAATCACCTTCCTCAGCCATTCCGTTGAACGAGTGCTCGGCTTTTCGGCTGACAAGCATATCGGGCAAGACGCAACATCCTTTCTCGTTCGCGACCATGAGGTGAACGCCTCGGCTGTGGTCGAACACATCGAGCGATTTAAGTCTTCCAAGACAATGCGAGGATCGAGAGCTGTTGCAGACCATCGAGGAAAGCCCCGAATTCTGGCGATCCAGACATACGGGGAGCGGAATTCAGAAGGTGAAATTGTTGAGAGCAAGGGTTGTGCGTGGGATATCACAGATTGCTACGCGAGGCGTGATGAGATCCGACGGCTTGCCGAGGATTATCGGCGCCGGTTGGCTCCGCTCTCTGAGCGCGAGCGTTTAGTTTTGGACCTGATTTCACTAGGCAAGCTGAATAAACAGATCGCCAATCGACTTTCTGTTTCTATACGAACCGTCGAATTGATTCGTGTCCGAATCCAAAAAGCGCTCAAGGTCGATCACTTGAATCGAGCATTGGCGATCCACGCCAGATCCGAGATGCTCGAGCTTCTCCTGGATAATGGTGCCGCAGAGGACTGCTGCGACTGTGAAGAAAAAGAAACGGGATGGCGTCCCTGCCCCGCGAACGCCCTCCCATGGGAATACGCGGAGCATAAGGTGTGACGATGTCGCCGCCTCCCGAAAACTGCTGACTTTTCGGTTAGCCGCAACTCAAGACCCGATGCTCACACCTTTCGGATCCAGCAGGAGTTGTGGCGATCGAATCCGACGCGAGCGTAGTAGTCTCTTGCCGCCGGTGCGGCCAACAAGATCAAAGTGGTACCAAGGCCGGCGGCTTCATGCGTCTCTCGAATAAGACGGCGGCCGATTCCTTGGCGTTGGAATTCGAGATCGACGGCGAGGTCCGAGAGATAGGTGCAGTAGGCGAAATCCGTGATCGCTCGCGCTACGCCGATCAACGTTCCGGTCGCAGATCTGGCCGTGCAAATCACATCGGCGTTGCGAAGCATCGCTTCCATCTTCTGAGGCTCCGCCACGGGCCGACGCTCCGCCAATTTTGACCGTTCGAGCAGATCGATGAACTCATGTCGAGAAAGCTGGGGCTCGAGAGAGTAATTCATGCTCGCAGTCCAGTGGCCATCGATAAGCAAGAAAACGCTATTCCAGGCTACTTTGTGAGGATCAGCTTTCCTTGCTTGGTTCGCCGGAGTCGATAGAGGCTGCCGTTGGACTCAATCCAAACTTCGCTACCACAATGTGCCAGTTCCTCGAAACGCAGGATCTTTGGTGAGAGCGATTCGGCAGGAGTCCCGTCCATCGAATAGGGCGTGCTGTTCGTCACTCCACGATTCGCTGGAAGTTTTGGCGATTCGGTGGGCATCGGAGCGGTGCTGGGGGCGCTTGTGCGAAACAGAACTCGGTCAGAGTTGATCCAGCAGATCTTCGCCCAGATGCGTTCAGAATGCAATGCTTGTTGAGAATGAATCGCAATTTCAGTCCGTTGCGCTCTCAATGGAAAGTGCGATGGTTCGCCGGAGCAGCTCTCTGGAGAGCTAAACTTTCGTTCAGATCACCAAGCGTCCAGAACTGTCGCCGATGGATTCGGCAGGAGTTCCCATCATGTCCAGCATGGTCAAAAAGAGGTTTGCCATCGGGCACTCTTCGCCGGCATCCAAATAGCGCCCGGTCTCGATTTGACCTCCCGCTGATCCGGCGAGGACGATCGGCAGATCGCTGTGGCGGTGGCGGTTTCCGTCACTGATGCCGCTCCCGTAGAGAACCATCGACTGATCGAGCAGCGAGCCACCCGCGTCTTCGGTCTCGTTCATCTTTCCAAGGAAGTAGCTGAACTGCTCGACGAGGTACCGATCGATCTTGCTTAGGTTTTCGACGAGTTCCGGCTTGTGGCGGTGGTGGCTCATGCCGTGGTGTGCGTCGCTCACACCTATCTCGGTGTATCGACGATTGCCGCCCGCGTTGTCGAGCATGAAGGTGGCAATTCGCGTGGTGTCGGTTTGGAATCCAACGACCATCAAGTCGTACATCAGCCGGGCGTGTTCTCTGAATGCTTCCGGCCGTCCGAAGGGAACTTCAAGGTCCGGCAAGGCCTGTGCGTCTTGATGTTCGATTCGTTCGATCCGCTGTTCGATTTCGCGGACGCCCGTGAAGTACTCGTCGACCTTTCGCAAGTCTGATTGCCCGAGTTGCTTCATCAATTTCTTGGCGTCGGCTTGAACGACGTCCAGGATGCTTCGTCGAATCCGATTCCGTTCGCGTCGGTTCGTCGAGTCGCCCGTGCCGAACATGCGCTCAAAAGCGAGGCGCGGAATGGTCTCTTTCGGCATCGGTTGCGATTCATTCCGCCACGAGATGTTACTGCTGTACGCACAGCTGTAACCCGAATCGCAGCTTCCAGCGTTGCGACTGCCTTCCAATCCCAACTCGATTGACGGCAATCGCGTTTGTCCCGCCAACTGGGACGCGGCGACTTGGTCCACGGACACTCCGAGCCGAATGTTTCCACTGGTCTTGAGCGGTCGTGCGGCCGTCAGAAAGGTGGCACCGCATCGTGCGTGATCGCCGGCTCCGTCACGATGGGCGCGTCCATTGTCCAAAGTCAAATTTGAAATGACGTTGAGCTTCTCTTTCCAGGGAGCGAGCGGCTGGAGCGTCTCCGAGAGTTCCCAATCACGCGGATCATCAGAGTCCCCGCGTGTCGGCGTCCATTTCGGGACGATGACGCCATTCGGAAAGAACACGCAAGCCATTCGAACGGGCGAGCGAACCGAATCGATGCCGGCGTACGCGCTACGGCCCATCGGCGTCATGGCTTCCAAGAGTGGCAACCCCAAAGCCGCTGCGGAGCCGCGGAGAAGTGTTCGTCGATTGATGAGGGAGGTATTCATCTCGGCGCCTCGATCGAATGTGAAGCCAGCGCGTCGTTGCCGGCGTGAGTTTGGAACAGAAACTGCCGAGAAAGAACGATCTCGGAAAGGATGTCTGACAATTGATAACCGTTCGCACCGGTCTTTCCGACGATTTCATCGATTGTACATCGATCGTCGGGGTTGAGTTCCCGACCGAGCGCGAACGTGAGAAGTCTCTCAACCAACGTTTCACCAAAAGCGTCCAGCTCGGTCTTACCAAGCACTTCGCTCAGTTCGATGCCGCCATTAAACGAACGTCCGTCTGGAAGAGCACCGCTGGAATCGATCGCGAAACCGCCATCTTCGGTTCGGTATTTGCCGATCGCATCGAAGTCATCGAGACCGAAGCCCAATTGATCCATGACGCGGTGGCAGGATGCACAGCTGGCGCTTTCGCGATGAAGTTCCAACTGCTGCCGGAACGATGCGTTGGCATCCGCGATCGCTTCTTCCTCCAGTTCTGGAACGCCGGCCGGAGGATCGGGAGCTTTCGTGCCAAGGATGTTCTCAAGTATCCACTTGCCTCGAAGCACTGGACTGGTGCGGGTGGGCATGCTGGTCAACGTGAGAATGCTTGCGTGAGACAGTAATCCCCTGCGTGGCTGTCCCGATAGGTTGACGCGTTGGAAGCCTTCGTGCGAAACCGTGAAACCGTAGTGCTCGGCGAGCCGTCGGTTGATGAAAGAGTAGTCGGCGATCAGGAATTCGCGGACGGAGAGGTTTTTGCGAAGGATATGAAGAAACAGTAGTTCGGTTTCCTTCACCATCGATTCCTTCAACTCATCATCGAAGCCGGGGAATCGAGTTTCGTCCGCCTCATGGCTGTCCAAGTTACGTAGCCCTAGCCACTGCGAGGCAAAATTCTCAGCGAGCGCGTCGGCACGTGGGTCGCGAATCATCCTTTCAATTTCTTGTCGCAACGTTTCGCCGCGAAGTTGATTCCGATCGGCAAGATCCAGCAATCGGTCGTCCGGCGTGCTACTCCATATGAAGTAACTCAGCCTGGTCGCAATTTGTTGTTGTGACAGGGGCAGATCACCAAACTCGTTCGCGCGAGCATCTTGGGGTGGCGTCTCGACGCGAAACAAGAATCGCGGACTCACCAGCATGGCGGAGATCGCAATCTGCATGCCGCGGTAAAACGACTGGCCCTCGTCGGTCGCTTGCTTGACAAGCTGCGCGTATGGTTTCACCTCATCGAAGTCGACTTCCGTGCGAAACACTCGTCGCATCAGCGGCTGCAGATTTCGCGCTGCATACTTCTCAACATCGCGATAGCGTCCGCGCTTGCTGGGCGCGACCTGACGTACCAACTCAAACTGCTTCGGCGGGAACGAATCTCGTGGTTGCTTTCGCGGACCATCAAGTTGGATCGAGCGGAACATAAACCAGAATTCATCGCTATCAAACCGAGTCGGTTCAACAAACTCACCCCGCTGGGCGATGATCTTCCTTGCTTGGTCGGGATCCATCGCTAGCAGCTCGGTGAGCTGCGTTTTCCCCGGAACATACTCTTCTTGCAAAGAGTCATCGGAATCCTTGATCGGGAAAAAGAAGATTCGCTGACTGCCTTTGTCCAGCTCCACGGTCAAACGTTCCGACTCCGCACGGCCGCCGCCACCGTAATAGTCAAATTTCAGCACCTTCAAAAGCAAGCCCGACTCATCGCATACCGCGACGGAGATTGGTTCCTCAACTTTTTCGGACGCACCGCCACGAACCGTTGCGGAGTAATCGCCCGCCACAGGCGCATTCACATCCAACCAGGCGAAGGTTCCGGGGCGAACAAATCGGCCCGAAAATCTTCCGATTTTCACATCGCCGTAGACCGTGAGTTGATCGCCGGGCACATCCAGATCCAACCGTGGTAGCGAGGCTGGATCGATTAAGACGCGCTGTGAAACCGACTCCGCAGCGTCCAAGTATTTTTCAATCAGGATCGGACTCAGGGAGAGCACGTCGCCGTTGTTATCAAATCCTGCGCCGACTTCGTCAGACGGGAAGTTTCGTGACGGGTTGAGGTCCAAACCGAAGAGATCGCGAATCGAGTTGTCGTACTCATTTCGATTCAGCCGCCGGGCCGTCACCTTGCCGGCTTTCGGGCGAAGGTCACAAGTCGCCGAAAACATCGTCTGTTCGAGCGCGGCGACCAATTGCTTCCGCTCTTCCGTCTCTGGCAGATCGTAATCTTCCGGAGGCATCGCGCCGAACTCGACCATCTCGACGACTCGTTTGATTTCGCTCGCCGAAAGATTGTCCAGCGATTCGAAAGGGCTGAGATCAAGCCCGGCCTCCGCAAACTCCTCGTTGTGGCAATCAATGCAATAGGTCTGCATAAGTCCCCAGCCTTCACGCTTCCAGGTTGCGAGTCTCGCTTTCGCGAGTGCGGCATCCCGCGTTGCGGGTTGGTTTTCGTCAGCAGCGGTACATTCCGGCCACGAAACGATCGCACATCCAAAGACCATTGATGTCGCGACGGCGCGATGAATCGAGAAGATCCTTTTTGCGATCACTAAGGAAAACTCGTCGTGGTAGAGGCGGGCGAAAACGCCTCTCATCCCGGGGGGGGGGATGGAATGAGACGAATTCGGTGGAGGGCGGGAACCGCTCCGTGGACGCAGCGGCCAACCATATTGTATGGGTACCGGCGCCGTTTTCCAGTCGCAACGGCCTCAATCCAGTCAAAGATCGATCGTCAGGAACGCACTGGGTAACCTTTTCGGTTTTCCTTTAAGGTTGACGCAGGCGATTACCGATGTCGCGCTGGCGATCAATGTGTTTTCGCGCGTGACGCGATATCGGTGGGTCAGGCGAACTTTTCGGATTTCGCTCGTTTCGACGTCCACGGCGAGCCAGTCATCAAATTCTGCCGCCGCGTGGTACTGAACATTCATCTCGGTCACCACCAGCAGGCATCCGTCCGCTCCGGCATCGCTTTCCGGTTGGCCGTCTTCCAGTGAGCGGTAGCGAATCCCAGCAGCTCTGAGCATTTCGACTCGGGCGTCCTCGAAATATCTCAGGTAGTTCGAGTGATGGACCCGCCTCTGGCCGTCGGTCTCGTGGTAGGCAACTCGGAACTCGTGTCGATAGCGGATCAGGTTGCTATTCATGCAAAAGATCAGTACCTAAACTACGGCCTTCGTGTGGCGATGTGGCCCGCTGTGTTCTCGGTGGGCGATCGCGATTCGATTCGGTGTTTGGCTCCCGGTCGATGTCGCTGCCGACCGGACCAAACGTTATCCGTCAGATGAGATTGAGATGGAATCAGATAAAGGAAGTGGGGCCGGAACAAAATTCGAAACCATGCGAGGGAGGAACTTTCCCGCATTAAGGCAGTTCACGATCTTTCTGGAGAATCGCGTCGGGCAGTTACTCGAAGTTGTTAGGCGCTTTGAAGGTACCGGAATTCGGATCTGCGCGCTGTCCATTAGTGACGCTGCCGAATGCTCGTTCGTTAGATTCCTCGTCAACGATGCCGACCGCGGACGCGAGATTCTGGAGCGGAGTGGACTGGCGCTGATTGAGACGGATCTTATCGGTGTGCAGCTGCCCGAAGGCCCACAGCCGCTGCTGCGGGTTTGCACAGCGCTGCTGCAGGCCGAATTGAACATCATCCAGACCTATCCGCTCATCATTCGGCCGCTCGGAAAGCCGGCAGTCGCCATCATGGTGGACAATATCGAGATGGCGATGGAAACCTTGAACGAAAAGGGATTCACGATCGTCACCGAGGGTGACCTCGACGACAATCCATCGATCGATCAGTAGCCGGCAACCACGACGGACGCGGGTGCCGGTCGTTCTTTGAGCCGATGTTCGGAATCGGCGCAGTGCCAACGCCGATGACGAATCAATCACGCGGTCCGTGGAAAGCGGCGCTGCTGCTAGCCTTGCGGCGGGCGAACGTCTTTCGTTGCTGCGGCACTCGTCTGCGAGGCCCTGCGGTTTTCCCGCTGGATCGCGTCATAAACTTCTTGGCGGTGAACCGGGATCGACTGTGGTGCTTCGATACCCAGACGGACCTTGTCGCCGCGGATATCAACAATCGTGACAACGACATCGTCGCCAATCATGATGCTTTCGTCTCGGTGTCGGGATAGGACCAGCATGTTGGCCTCGACATCATTGAATAGTGGATGGGGTTGAGAGGTGGAGTCGCAGACCACATCACCCAATAACGGGGAGGGATGCCGCCTGACACTCAGTTCATCGACCGGAAAGTGAAGAGATTTGATAGCGTTCTTGGGAAGTCGGCAGATGCCGATCGTACCGGTTCGACTTGCCGGTGCGATTGAAACGTGGTGCCGGATCAATCGTCTTTCTTCGATCGTACCGCTGGGCTGATTCACGGCGATTCGGATATCCTGAGTGATTCAATCCTCAAAACAGACGCGGAATGCGATACGTCGAACTGCACTGTAAAAGTAACTTCACGTTCCTCCACGGTGCATCACATCCCGACGAGCTGGTGTTTCGGGCTGCTGCAAATGGATATGACGGTTTAGCACTCACCGACTCCGAGACGCTTGCCGGTGTCGTCCGAGGATTCGGCGCCGCTCGTGATGTGCGTCTTGGCGATGCGATGGACGGGGAAACGTCGGTGCATCGGCCGAACTTTCAGTACATTGTCGGCGCCGAGGTTCATCCGCAAGATGGACCGTCGATGGTGCTTTGGCCGACGAACCGTGTCGCCTACGGGCGTCTTTGTCAGTTGCTCTCGCGTGGCCGAATGAGAGCGGAGAAGGGAAGCTGCGAGCTTTTCCTCAACGACATTTTCGAGTTCAGTGAGGACATGATCGCGGGGGCCTATCCCACATTGGCCAAGAGAATCACGGCGAGTGAATCCGGGTCGGACGCGACGGCTCGACCGGAC
Organism: Planctomycetota bacterium; assembly: GCA_039025515.1. Taxonomy (GTDB): domain Bacteria; phylum Planctomycetota; class Planctomycetia; order Pirellulales; family Pirellulaceae; genus Stieleria. The sequence continues at coordinate 16,029 of JBCCOI010000024.1, read as the reverse complement.
CTCACCGTTGAGTTCCTTCAGGGTGATTTCGCGGATGCCTTTGGCGAAGATGCGTTTCTGCTCGCATCCGTTCATGACGGTGTCGACGACCGAGTCGTCTTGAATCGGCTCGCTTCGATGTCTCGGAGTTCTGGCCTTCCGTTGGTTGCCTGCGGTAACGTTCACTATCACGACCCGCGACGCATGCTGCTGCACGATTGCCTCACCGCAATCCGTAACAACACAACCATCGATCAGGTGCATCAGCAGCGATTCAGCAACAGTCAATTTCATCTTCGGCCGCTCGACGAGATCGGGTCCATTTTTCGCGACCATCCCGAATGTATCGAACGAACGCTCGAAATTGCGAGTCGCTGCAGATTTGATCTCGAACAACTGAGATACCAGTACCCCGAGGAGATTGCGCCGCATGGAATGAGTTTGACCGAACACTTGAAGCGACTCACCTGGGAAGGCGCGAAGCAGCGATGGCCGGGCGGCGTTCCGAGCCGAGTCATCGCGTCCGTACGTCACGAGATGCAGCTCATCGAAGAGCTGCACTATGAAGCATATTTCTTGACCGTCTGGGACATGGTGCGGTTTGCACGCGGTCGCGGCATTCTTTGCCAGGGTCGTGGGAGTGCCGCGAATTCCACCGTCTGCTATTGCTTGGGGATTACCAACGTCGATCCCAGCCAAACGGAGTTGCTCTTCGAGCGATTCATCAGTCGAGAGCGAAACGAAGCACCGGACATCGACGTCGACTTCGAACATCAACGTCGCGAAGAAGTCCTCCAGTACTTGTATGAGAAGTACGGTCGCGATCGCGCAGGCATGACCGCTTCGGTGACCACCTACCGAAGCAAGAGTGCGATCCGCGAGGTCGGTAAGTCCTTGGGGCTATCCGCTGATCTGATTGACGCGTTATCGAAGATTGCGGGGAGTTACTACGCACGTGAAGCGTCGCTTCCGAGGATGGCAGAATGCGGATTGGATCCGGAGTCCGAAACCGGAAAGCGGTTTGTCTATCTCGTTCAGAACTTGGTCGGTTTTCCGCGTCACCTGTCACAGCACGTCGGCGGCATGGTGATGTCTCGTGGCAGGCTTTGTGAGCTTTGCCCGATCGAGAATGCATCAATGCCGGGACGGACGGTGATCCAGTGGGACAAGGATGATCTCGAGGAGTTGGGCATCCTCAAGGTCGACGTACTAGCGCTCGGAATGCTTTCAGCCCTTCGTCGATGCTTCGAGCTGGTGTCAACACACCATGGCAAACAATGGTCGCTGTCAACGTTGCCGCCCAACGATGAAGCGACCTACGACATGATCTGCAAAGCAGACACGATGGGCGTTTTCCAGATCGAAAGTCGAGCACAAATGAGCATGCTTCCGCGCCTCCGTCCCCGCTGCTACTACGATCTCGTTATCGAAGTTGCGATCGTTCGGCCTGGCCCGATACAAGGCGATATGGTGCATCCGTATTTGAAGGCTCGCGAGAACCCTGGTTCCGTCCGCTATCCGAATGATGCAATTCGCGACGTTCTGAAACGAACACTCGGTGTTCCTATCTTTCAAGAACAAGCAATGCGGCTGGCCGTCGTCGCGGCCGGCTTCACGCCGGGAGAGGCCGATCAACTTCGTCGTGCCATGGCTGCCTGGCGACGACCGGGTGTGATCGACCAGTTCCGAATGAAACTACTTGAGGGGATGAAGTATAACGGATTGACCGGGAAGTTCGCCGATCAAGTCTTCAACCAGATTCGCGGCTTCGGAGAATACGGATTCCCGGAATCACATGCCGCAAGTTTTGCGCTTCTGGTCTATGCGTCTTGCTTCCTGAAATGCCATTATCCAGCCGCGTTCTGCTGTGCCATTCTCAACAGTCAGCCGATGGGGTTCTACGCGCCGGCACAGTTGATCCGTGACGCTCGAGATCATGGGGTCGCCGTTCACCCGGCAGATGTCAATCAGAGTGACTGGGATAGTACGCTGGAACCGGACGCAAACCGAGCGGGGCCCGCACTCCGTTTGGGATTACGTACGATTCACGAAATCCAGGCAGATGTCGCGCAGAGAATCGTTCAGCAACGCAAACGGGACGGAGCTTTTGAAGACATCGCAGACCTCTGCCGTCGTGCCGATGTCTCGCAAGCGATTGTCGCCATTCTGGCTGGGGCCGACGCGCTAGCTTCGCTCGCCGGTGATCGACGAGCAGCACTTTGGCAGTCGCTTGCTCAAGAAACGTCGCTAGGACGGTCTCCACTATTTGAAGACATTGACGGTGACGATCCGTTGCCGGATGAGCTGTCACCGATGTCGCCACTTGAAGAAGTTTATGCGGACTACAAAACAACGGGCGTCAGTCTGAAGGGGCATCCGATCGCATTTGTCCGCCGCGAGCTAAACAAACTACATTGCACCACCGCAGCACAGTTGCCTTCGCTTCGAGATGGTCGTCACGTACGTGTGGCAGGCCTCGTGCTGATGCGGCAGCGACCGAGTACCGCCAAGGGCATCACCTTCGTGACGCTTGAGGATGAAACGGGATCCATCAACCTCGTCCTGTTCCCAAAGGTCTGGGATCGGTTCTATCGAATCACAAAAGTGAGCAACGCTTGGCTGGTGGATGGCAAGCTGGAGAATCGACAAGGAGTGATTCACGTGGTGGTCGGCCGAGTGACCGACCTCGCCGGTGAAGTGGAGGGTCTCGACATCCGCACGAGAGACTTTCGGTGACGGACTCATCTCCTAAAGGGGCTGGGCAATGAGATTGAACTGAATTGTGTGAGCCCCCATCAGCTCATTTGTTACGGTTCAGTTCCCGGCCAGCAAGTTCACCACCGCTGGACATCAGCTCCTCACGAGCTTGCTGTAACTGAGCGGCTTCCTCGGCCGTGGGTTTCAGAACAGTATTTTGCCGTTCGCATCCGCAGAGCAAGCATAATCCGGTTGAAAGAATGAGAGTAAACAACAGTCTCATGATCGAGCTTCACCAAGGGAATTCAAGATGGTTGACTTAACTACCGAACTGGATCAATCTTTCAAACTTAGAAGACATCGCCGATGACTTCCTTGCTTGCCCGAGTACCAAGCGATCCCCAAAGTCCATACGGGCTCTTCGCACCTGGTTCTAGGGGTTCGGGAAGAATCGCCTGACTCTCGCTGCCGTAGCCAGGACTGTTTGATGCGCTGTTGCCGGCGTCGATTGAATCCGAGATGAAACGAACCGAGCCATCAGCCATCAGGACGTGAGCCCCGCTCGGGTGATGGCTACTCGCTCCCATTTGGCCCGGGTACCATTTATTATAGAAATCCGCGCAAGATTCGCGGTTCGGAGGGAGTTGTGTTGAAAACATCGTGTCTAAACCGCACGCGCTGGCCCATGAAAATCCTCGAGCCCAGCTGTTTCTCCACGACGCTCCGCCATCGATCCCATAGACGCCTGGCGGGGCCGTTCCGCCATCCATGCCGTCCGACCAGAACAGCGGGCGAGTTGGGCTGAGGTATCCCTGACAAACATTCGCCGCTTCGTACGCCCCAGGGACGTCAAAGGCGGGGTGACCTCGGCGATCCCGATCGCCCAAGCCTGTCACGATCTCTCCCATCAGAATCGTGTTTGAAAGCCCGTCATGGATGTCTCGGAACCTAGTCTCAGGAAACCGAAACACAAACACGCCGCGACCTGTTTTGAAGTTTCTCACTCGGGTGTACTCCGATCGCTTCCAATCCATTGCATCGTTATCCCAACCTCCAACGAACGGACCGAAATTCATATACCAAGTAGTGGAGTCGCCCTGGCATACCGCAAAGTTGGTGCGGCCCATCGCGGGTAGGCCGACACCGGGATCACTTGGGCATCGAAATGTAGGAACTTCAGTCATCCAGGGCACATATTCCGTATTCAACCACGGCACAGGACCCATCGGGGGCCAATGATCAATCAAACCGAACAGGAAGTCTTCGACAGGGGCACCACTGACCGTTTCCACGGATGAATTCGAGAGGCTTTCCCACAGAGTTTGCTGCTCCATGAAAGGCAAGATGCCAACCAGCGCACTCTGAGTACGCATGTTGGTTCGGACGTCAAATTGCCCGTGGATACTTCCCGGACGAATGGTTCCACCACCTTGGGCAGTCAGCCTCTTGTACGTGCTGTGGTAGTTATGCATTGCCAGACCGATCTGCTTTAAGTTGTTCGAGCAACTCATTCTTCGTGCAGACTCGCGAGCAACCTGCACCGCTGGTATTAACAGTGCGACCAAGACCCCAATGATGGCGATTACGACGAGCAACTCGACGAGTGTGAATGCTGCCTCTCTACGAATTCGCATTGAGTCGAGTCCCGGGAGATACGTAGTAACGATTTAGACGAAAGTGATCGAACGGGCCTGCCGGCAGGCTCGGACACGCCGAAAAAGCAAAAATTCGTCAGAGCAGTGTATCGATTTCGCAAGCTCGAATGCTCACCAGTGTAACTTGAATTTCCGTGGGAACACCGAACCGGCTTGACCACCGGCAAGTCGTTTCAAATTCTTTTCGTACAGGCAGAATTTGCTGCCAAGAATTGGTGGCACGCAGGCCGTATGCGATAGGCCGCGATTCGCCCGGATTTCGTTTGATATCGAGCGGATGGGGTGGGATTCGAACCCACGGTAGAGTTTCCCCTACGCTAGTTTTCAAGACTAGAGCCTTCGACCACTCGGCCACCCATCCGATGCAGTTTTTTCTTATAAGCGATACTGCTATTGCTGGAAGTCGTTGACCGGCCCAGCTGACCGCTATACCGTTTTTTGTACCCTTTTCGGGGTCAAAAGAAGTTTTGGCCGACTGCGGCGACCACAACCAACACTAACCAGCCATAGACCGTTCAGGTGCGTTGGCCGCGAAGTCTACATCGTCGCACACATGGCGTGAAGTCCAACTGTCAGTCCACAAGCCGTCGGGCCGCCGATGCAGGGAATAAGCTCAGCCGCACCGCGTTTCGTCTCTTTCTCACACTTGTATGGTTCACCATCACCATGAACAGAACAGCCCTCGTGATCTCCGTAGCCGTTGTTGGAGTTGCCGCATCGCTCGCGTTTGCCCAACAGCAGGGTGCAGGGAAATCTGACGCTTCGCTAGATGAGCTTCTGCAGCTTAGGGAAGACAAGCTCACCGACGTCTTCAATCGCTACAAGCACATGGATAGTCTTGAGGGTGTTGATTTCGAGCTTCTAAACAATGCCCACAAGCAGCTTCATGTAGCCAAGCTTGAGACGGCAAAAACCAAAGAACAACGCATCGAGTTGCTAGAGGATCGATTTAAATTCCTCAAGATACGAGCTGACGGACTCAGGACAGCCATTGGGGCCGGGCTGCCCAATCAAATGACGTTGCTTTTGCTGGAGGTTGAAGTTGTCAATGCGGAGATTGCATTAGCTCGGGAACGTCGGTCTCAATGAGTCTGGGGAAGCAGGGTGAAAACTCTTGGGCGACGATGACTATTATGGTTTGATGTCTGCGAACCCGCGGAGGTCGTAGGGCATGCCCACATAGTCGAGCACGCGGCAAAGTCCTCTCAATGCGACGCCGAATCCGTCGGGTCCGCTGAAGCCGCCGAATTGACCGCCACCTTTGACGTGCGGTTCCAGATCCATGAATACGCCATCAGCGCCTCGCGAGGTCATCCGCTGGTGAAGTTCGGGTAGAAACGAAGACATGTCGCGCAGAATTGCCTCGTGGCCGGAATCACCACGGTCTGCGGGGACGAAGTTTGCCAAGCTTGCTTCGTCGACGTGTTCGATGCGGCCGGTGGATGAAGGGTCGTGATAGTCTTTGATGTGGATCCAACCCATGCTTGGTTTCATTGCGACGTATTGCCCGTACGTTTGATCCGCCGTGAAGCCTTGGGTGACGATGTTTGCCCCGTCAAAAATGGTCAGCATTGCCGGATGATTGACCTTGTCGGCGATCGATTCCAGCAACTGCCCTGTTTGCCCGACCAAGTTTGCTTCGACTTCTAATCCGAACGTCAGGCCTCGCTTGTCACAGGTTTCGGCGATCTGCCCGAGCTGGTCGGCAACTTGGTCGATGTGATCTTCGGGGTTGGCGCCTTTCGGGTGATAGAACGAGAACCCGCGAATCAACTTCGCGCCGAATTGCTCGGCACGATCGCAAGCGGTGACGACATCCTCGGACAGGTATTTTTCAAACGGTATGAACTTGTTCGCCGTTCCATCTTCTCGGTCAAGCAGCTTTACCTTGCCGATCGGCGAACCGATGCTGCTGACTTTCAGTCCGTAGTCCGACTGCATCTTTACCAAGTGTTCGATTTCACGCTCACTCAGAAGCATGACGTTCTTGATTCCGTCCCCGGCGTCAACGAAGCGAATCGAGTAATATCGAAGTCCCAGTGCGGCGAAGGCAGAATATTGCTGGACGGCCAGTTTTTCGTTGGCCGCTTCATCGGCAAATCCACTGAGTAAGATGGGGATCTGATGATTCATGCGAGGTCACTCCGGATAGGTCACGATGATGTTGCTGTGCAAACCGCCTCTGGGCGTCCACTGGCTTTCTACGGTCACCGACTTCGGCTGTACAACCGCGACGAAGTCGTCCATGATGCGATTGGTGACGGCCTCGTAGAAGATTCCCTCATTGCGAAATCGTTGCAGGTACATTTTGAGGCTTTTGAGTTCGACGCAGACTTTGCCGGGAACGTAGGTGAAGATAATTTTTCCGTAATCCGGCTGGCTCGTCTTCGGGCACACCGAAGTAAATTCGGGGCAATGGTGGACGATCGTAAAATCACGTCCCGGTGCCGGATTTTCAAACACTTCTAGCAACTCTAGAAATTCAGCTGAATCGCTCAACGGTTTGCTCCCTCTTGCTCAAGAAAACATTAGTCTCGCACGTGACTTTGAAATCGACCAGGGGTTCCGCAACGTTGGAGTGTTCCGTGGAGCGGGGTGAGAAGACGACTGAGCGAGAAGAACGTGACGTGACTTCTCACGAACCGGCCGAGTACGGTTCCGGCCGACTGATGATCAGTGAGACGTTTATCAGCCGGCAAGGGGAGGGCAAGCTTACCTGCGTCGAGTCGTTTTTTATCCGCACAAGCGGTTGCAACCTACGTTGTTGGTTTTGCGACACGCCCTACGCGTCATGGCAGCCTGAAGGCAAGTCATTCACGATCGAGCAGTTGATGGAACAAATCAGTCAACTGTCCACGAAGTATGTGGTGCTGACCGGCGGAGAACCTTTACTGGCGAGTGCCTATCAGGTGCTGGTGAAGACACTGCAGGCATCGGGGCTGCATGTCACCGTTGAGACCGCGGGCACGATCGAGAAACCTATGCCCGTTGATTTGCTTTCGCTGAGTCCGAAGTTGAGCGGCAGCGGTCCAGACAAAACGGAGAACCATCGCTGGAGCGTGCTTCATGAGCAACGCCGTTTGCCGATTCACGTGATGAAGCGTCTGTTGGAGGCTGCTCGGGAGATTCAAATCAAGTTTGTCGTGAGCCATCCGACGCAACTTGAGGAGATTTGCGATGTCGTTGATCGACTTGGCGTCGCCGCCGAACACGTCTTCTTAATGCCAGAAGGGACGACGATTCAGGCCATGGACAACGCGAGGCAATGGCTCTTACCGATGTGCCAGTCGACCGGATTCCAGCCTTGTGACCGGATGCAGATTCGGTGGTACGGGAACCGACGCGGAACGTAGAAGTTTTTCATGACGATGTGCTCAATCCCTGAGCCCCACGAAGCTGAATCAATCCATCGCTCCAACGCGCAAAAAGCTCTCGACGTTCGGAGGGCTCCTTGAAAACTCGAACGCTGAGCAACTTGTGGCGAATGTCATCTCGGACCAGCCCGTAGAGTTCTTCGTAGACCGGATCCGGATCTGGACCATCATCGCTCTCCTCGGCTTGAACACGAGCCGTCGCCTCAAATCGAAACACCTGTAGCCAGCCCGGACGCTGAACGGCAATCAACCTGACATTTCGTAACTTGACGCTGCCGCCGTAGTAGCCGTTCTTGGTCAGGTGCTTCCGGATCGCGACTTCCATTTCGTGGTCGCCGGTCCAGTTATTCCATTTTTCACGGATCGATTGCAGAAACTTCTTCACGGCGACCACTCGTTGCGTAGAAACAGACGACCGAATTATTGCTTGTCGTCTAGCTTCTCCCGGAGCAATCGAAGCGCGAGCGCGAACTGCTCGTTGTTCGGTTCGAGTTCCGCAGCACGCTTGAGTTTCTGCTCGGCTGCTTTGAGTTGTACCGCAGCGAGTTCATTTTCCCCCGCCTCGGCTTTCACTTGACTGTCCAAGTAGAGCGCCAGTCCATAGCGATATTGGAGTTGTCCGATTTCGGGAGCGAGCTTTGCGTCTCTCGCTAGCAGCGGAAGCTCCTGTTTGCGCAACTGCTTCACCTTGGCCAACATCGTTTCACGATCCTCCGGGCCGACGCCACTTGAAAGTTGCTCCAATAGCGATGCAAGCTGTGAACGGGCGCCCGTCGAATTCGGTTCGACACGAATGGCCGTTTGGTAGGATTGGATCGCGTCCGTGAATTTGCCGAGGCGTTCGCAAATCACGGCCCACCCGACGTGGGAACCGGCTCGATCGGAAGCAACCATCAACTCGTTGTAAAGCTCATCGAGCACGGAGTTCAGCTTGGACCGGTCCGCGGCATCCAGTTCCGACAGCGCGGGTGAGTCCACCAGCGAACGCGCAGCGGTTGTCCGAACGACACGTGACGGGTCATCCAACAATCGCACCAAGTTCGGCATCGCGATCGCTGGATTGGCGGCGGAAAGTACCGACGCGGCTGCCGAGCGGACCATCGGATGAGTGTCGGACTGAGCGACCTCTTTGGCGAGCGTCGAGAGGCCCCGGTAACCCTGCCGCGCCAACTCCTCCAGCAACGTCGCCTTCGCAATCGCAGGCACAACCACATCAGGTTCGCTGAATAGCTTTGCGGCTTTGCGTAACGCGTTCTGCTCGCGATTCCGCAACGGGATGAGTACTTCGCTGAAGTGAAACTCGCGGTAACGATCACGACCGTACCACTTCTCGCATGCCTCGTCACACCAACGGTCCGTTTCGGATATCAATTCGGAAACCGTTTCGCCATTCCCACCAATCACTTGATCGGGTTCCGTTTCCGACTTCAGAATCCAGTCCAGATATTCCATCTCGCGAAACGAATCACGGCTCTCTGGACGGATTGCTTTCAGCCGATCGTTCAAGTGGCAGCCGGTGCAGGCATTGGGGGTCCCAAGTTTCACCGACAAATCGGGTCTCGGAACGCGTAGCGAGTGATCTCGTCTAGGATCCACGTCCATATATGTCGTTTCTGGCATGTGACAGCTCACACACTGTGCTCCCGGCGTTCCTGGTTCGTGGTGGTGATGCGACGGGGCGTCGTACTTGCCAGCGGCGTGCTGATGGCACGAGGTGCAAGTGGCGTTTCCGGGATGCTTCAGCTTCAGGGTGTGCGGATCGTGACAATCCGTGCAGCGAATTCCCTTGTGATACATCTTGCTCTGAATGAACGAGCCGTAGACGTAGACTTCATCACGAATCTGACCATCGCCGTGATAGGTCATTTCGCCGAGTGATTCCAATCGGAAGTGATCGCAGTATTCGGGGCCTCCCGAGAAACCTTCCTCCAACACGCCACGACGGCTGTGACAGGGTGCGCAAGTCTGGATTTGCGGTTCGGTATCTTCACCCTTGAGCTTGTTGAGACCGAATCCGTAGCGACGATCCCAAAAGATCGACTTCTCCTGAGCAAGCTCGACGTGCAGTGAGGCAGGCCCATGGCAGGCTTCGCAGCTCACGTCAATCTCGGAGAACTTGGTGTGATAAGTCGCGTCGCTCGGGTCGAAGTTCTTTTGCAGGTTGGTTGAATGACAATCGGCGCACATCGTCTGCCAACGTTGGGCGATACCCGTCCAATGCAACGGATCATCTGCGGCGAGTTTGTCGTCGACGTCTGGAGGTCTGAGGTAAAACCACTCCTCCTTCCTGGTATCCCAAGAAATCCGAAGGACTTGCAGCCGAGCGATCTCGCAGTCCTCCAAGTCGTCACCCCGATCAAACTCCACCATGTACTGCTGCAGCGGATCGACGCCGAACACGTACTTGACTTCGAAGTCCCGCATCGTGCCATCTTCGCCCTCGGTATGCACCATAAAACGATCGCCATCGCGAAACATCCGGTTGGTCAGACCGTCATGCACGAAAGTAACGTCGTTAAAGTCACCGAGCACCGATTGAACCGTGGCGACGTCCATCGCCAAGTCATGGTGAGATCCGGTGAATGCTTCGACCTCCTCGCGATGGCACTCGATGCAGGCATCTCGACCAACAAACGTCGCTTGAATTCCGACGGGTCGGGCGGACCAATAATCTGCAACGACGCCGCCAGCGATCAGCACCGTTGCGATCGCTGGAACGAGAATGACTCGGCGGCGAATGATGAGACTGATGCGCGATGTCGCACCGCCATTGGGGGAAGCAGCGGAGGGCTTGGTCAATGAAGCAGAAGAGAGAATGGGGTTTGGTAGCGATTACCGAAGAACGGGCGGGCTTGCACGGTGATCGGCGTCGGGTGACTTGGGAGCCGTGAATGAACTGGATGGCATGGCAGATGGTGCATTGACGACCTCGTTCAGCAGGGAGACGGCCTCACGCAGCATCTGGTTTACCAACTTCTGACGATTTTGGTTGCCAACACCCAGCTTGTCGATCATTCGAGCGGTTTTCATCAGAGATTCGGCCGCGCGAAGGCGCTGCTTTCGAACCTTCGAACTCATGGGCTGCGGTCTTCCGCCGCGTGGATCACGACGGACGTTTTGTCGATTCGCTCTCGAAGCTTCTTCCGTGAACTTTTCCAGTTCGCTCCCCCGCAACAAGCTGCCACGCGACTCGATCAGCTTGTAGACGTCTTGAAAAAGTGGCTCCTCGGAGCGGTTTCCGTTGCCTTGGATGGCCGCCTGAATCGCCTGAAGCAGCTCCGCATCTTCGGGGACTGAATTGACGTTGATTCTCGCCTCGTCGGGAAGTTTGAGTTTCGATGTCGACTCGTGCGACGGAGGATCGCACGCGGTCGCGGGCATTGAATCGAAGCCGACGATGCACAAGATCGCTGAAAAAGACAATCGAACGATCGCACGTAACGTTTTGACGAGATGCCAAGGGTTTGCAGTCACCGCCATTTCAGAACCTCCATGATGATGTTTGGTCGTTCCCATTAGAACGAAAATGGCATCCGCCTGTTGGCTGTTTTCGAATCTAGCTCAAGTGTCGCGGTCAACGACCACCGCTAGCGTCCGATGCAAGGGACTGGTCGCTCGGGCACAGACTTCGATCGAATGCAAAGTCCGATGGGGGCGGTTGAGACATTGCAAGAATCGATACGGGAATGCGATAACGATTCCGCGAATACGATTCGGGACGCAACCGTTTTGGTGAAAATCAGAATTCCTCCCACATTGTACCGGTGACGCCCGAAGGTCAGAAATCTAGACTGTCATTGTGCGGGAATCCGTGGTCAACAAATGTCCCTTGCCAACCGTTGCCAAGTCAGCGGATCGGCGGCTGGTTAATACGTTCGGCATCGATTGAAATGAGCACGCATAGTTTGGACTACATCGACGATTTGTACGTCCAGTATTGCCAGAACCCCGAGAGCGTTTCGGACACTTGGCGGCAGTATTTTGAGCAGTTCTTAGTTGCCAGCCCAACAGGTAAGTCGCCGAAATCGACGTCGCCAGGCATTGCGAATACAACGAGTCCGAAACGGCAGGGTCGTACGACTTCTGAGAAGAATCGAAACGGTCTCGCGAACGGCTCGGCAGGCTCGAAACGGCCGACGGCTGTCAACGGTGGTCCCGCACCCACGAACACGGGCTCGAGAAAAGGCTCCACCGGAGATGAAGCCACTGATCAAGCACTCTGGATGTCGCGGATGCAAGACCGCGTTAACCAGCTGGTTCGCGAATTCCGTGTCCGCGGGCATCTGCGTGCGCAGCTCGATCCTCTCGGGATTCACCAGGCGGAGGCTCCCGAGCTGAGCCCCCAGCGGTACGGGGTGAGTGATACGGATTTGAAACGAAAGCTCGACACGACACCCGACGAGTACTTTCGCGGCAACACGATCGACACGATCCTCGGCAAACTGGAGAACACGTACTGCCGCTCCATAGGTGCCCAGTTCATGCATATCGACAATCGCAATATCCGCGATTGGTTGCAACTTCGCATGGAAAGCTCGGAGAATCGGCTTGAACTCTCCCGCGAGCTGCAAAGACGAATTTACGCGAGGCTGGCTGACGCGTCGATCTTCGAGGAGTTCGTGCGTCGAAAATTTGTCGGTGCGAAAACGTTCTCGCTTGAGGGCGCCGAGACGCTGATCCCGATGCTCGATTTGGCGTTGGAGAAAGCCGGGGAGCATGGCGTCAAAGAAGTCGTCATGGGCATGGCACACCGGGGACGCCTCAATGTCATGGCGAACATCCTCAAGAAGCGAGCGATGAACATCTTTTGGTCGTTTGACGATCCGAACCCCGAGATGAATCGCGGCGGCGGCGATGTTCGCTACCACCTTGGCTATAGCAGCGACTGGAAAACCGCTCGCGGCGACAACATCCACATCTCGCTTTGCTTCAACCCGAGTCACTTGGAGTTCGTCAACACCGTCGCAATGGGTCGCACTCGGTGCAAACAAGACCAGCGCAGCGATGAAGCAAGACGCGACGTGATGACCGTGCTGATTCACGGCGATGCAGCTTTTGCGGGAGAGGGAATCGTTCAAGAAACACTGAACTTGAGCCAATTGAACGGCTACCGCGTTGGCGGCACCCTGCACGTCGTCATCAACAACCAGGTCGGCTTTACAACAGAACCTGAGCAAGGCCGCAGCTCCACCTACGCGACCGACGTTGCCAAGATGCTGCAGATCCCGATCTTCCACGTCAACGGAGAAGACCCGGAGGCCGTGGCGCAAGTCGTCTCACTCGCGATGGACTTTCGAAACGAATTCCAACGAGACGTCGTTATCGACCTCTATGCGTTTCGACGGTGGGGACACAACGAAGGCGATGAACCGCGATTCACGCAACCCCGCATGTACAACGAGATCGATCACCGCGCGGGCGTTCGTGAGCAGTATCTCAACCGCTTGAAAACACTCGGCAAGATAAGCGACGCCGATGCCGAGGAAATCCAGCAGAAACGCACCGAGAAACTCGAGCGCGAGTTCGAAGCAAGCCAGCACGAACCGTTCGTACCAGACACGCAGACTCTGGCTGCAAACTGGCTTGATTATTTTGGTGGCCCCGAGCCCGCGGAACGCACCGACACAACCGTCGACCCGATACGGCTGGGCGAGCTTGTGGATGCCGCGACGAGAATCCCCTCCGACTTCCAACAGCACAAAAAGCTGAAACGCTTGACGGCGAACCGGCGTGCGATGGCGACCGGCGAGAAACCTTTTGATTGGGCGACGGCCGAGCTTGCCGCTTTCGCCACCTTGCTCGACCAAGGGCACTCGGTGCGTTTGACCGGACAGGATTGCCAGCGAGGCACGTTCAGTCAGCGTCACGCGGTGCTACACGACACCAAGACCGGCGATAAGTTCCTGCCGCTATCCGAGTTGACTTCCGAGCAAGCGAGCATCGAGATCCACAACAGTCCGCTCAGCGAAGCGGGCGTGCTGGGGTTTGAATACGGTTACTCGCTCGACGCGCCAAACGACTTGGTGCTGTGGGAAGCTCAGTTCGGTGACTTTTGGAATTGCGCCCAAGTCATCGTGGATCAGTTCATCGCGAGTGCGGAAGACAAATGGAATCGCCTGAGTGGGCTCGTCATGCTTTTGCCGCACGGCTTCGAAGGACAGGGACCAGAACACTGCAGTGCCAGAATCGAAAGGTTCTTGGCCATGGCCGCAGAACACAACATTCAGGTCTGCCAGCCGACGACGCCGACGCAGTACTTTCACTTGCTCCGACGACAGGTCATTCGTAAGTGGCGTAAGCCGCTGGTCGTCCTCACGCCGAAGAGTCTACTTCGACATCCCGAAGTGGTTAGCGAACGAAAAGAGTTGGCCGCCGGGCACTTCGAGCGTGTTCTTGCGGATCCAATCATCGAAGCAGCCAAGTCACGACGGGTGCTTCTCTGCACCGGAAAGATCTACTACGACCTCAAAAAGAAGCGAGAAGAACTTCAGCGTGACGACGTTTCAATCGTCCGAATCGAGCAACTTTATCCCCTGCAAGCCGAGGAGCTATTGTCGGCCTTGGAATCGGTACCGCGGGAAGCTGAAGTCATGTTCGTGCAAGACGAACCGCTCAACATGGGCGCGTGGCCCTACGTGAAGCTTAACTTCGGTGACCATTTCGTTTCGGCGGGGTGGAATTTACGCCCCGTGACGCGGGCCGAGTCCGCCAGCCCGAGCACGGGAAGCATGGCCGCCCACCTCATGGAACAACGCGAACTCATCGAAGCAGCGTTCGCGAGACTCTAGCAGCACCATTCTCCGCTGCAACGTTTGGACATTGGCCGTGTGCGGGTCGTGATTGGACTCTGAGCAAATCTGACGTTATCGTTTGGACTTCTCAACGAGAGGACTGCGTACCGTTAAGAAATGCGAGAGCTCACAATCGATCAGGGGAGTGTTCTCCGATGAAGGCTAGCCAGGCCTATGCAAAGCGAGAAGAAGTTGAAAGGGCGAGATTGTTCTGGTTCTTCATCAAGACGATCATCTTAGGTTTGTTGGCCGGCGGAGCCACAATCACGTGGTTCGTCATTTAAGCACATGCCCCGTTGAGTGGCAGCCGTTGTGAGCAGTCCAGCGGTTGTGAGGCAAGATCGAACCCGGCCGACAATGAAGTGCCGCAAGCCCCCCAGATTTACATCAGCCGCGTTTCAGCTGCTTTTAACCACCTTCAAAATCTGAAAAGTGAGTGAACATCCTGTAATTCTCTAAAACAACAGGTTTTTGCGTTCCCGCTCGGGTGGTTTGCTACGATACGACGAACACACCATCAACCTATCCGGAGGATGACCCATGCGGATTTCTGTTTTCGCTCTGATATTGTGTCTCGGTGCCGGCATCTCATTCGCTGCTGGCGGAACCAGTATCGAAGATCGTTCGACCCACCGGCAGTCAGCGATCGTCGAGATGGCGGATAAGGACAATCCGCTAAAAATCAATGCATTCTGCTTGGATGCAAAAGGCCACATCGTCGCCGTATGCGGCGTGGGTCCGGGGGAAGTTCGTATTGTTGACGACTCGGGTGAGATCCTAAGTTCTTGGAAAGTTGATGTTCGCCCAGAAGCAGTCAACGTCACTGCTGACAACGATATTTTGGTCGGTGGCGAAGGAAAACTGTACCGCTTCGACGGCGAAGGCAAGCTGCTCAAAACGATCGACTCACCGCACGCTCAGCGTCTCAGGGGTGACAACAAGGAATTGCGTGAACAGGCCATTGCAACGTTGAACCGTCGAAACAACTCGACGGGTATCTCCGGTCTTGAGCAGCGTGTTTCGATGTACGAAAGCATCATCAAACAGCTTGAGGAGCGCGGCGAGAAGTCGGAACTGAATGAATCTGAAGAACGAATGTTGAGTGCCTTGCCGAAAACACTCGACCGTTACAAGGAACAGCTCGCTGCCGCACGTGAGAAGGAAGCCGGCAAAGAAAAAGAAGACTCGGGAGCCAGTGAGGACGAAATCAAGAAACAAATTGAGTCGATGATCGGCTCCAAACTGAAGATCTCTTCGATCAGCTCCTCAAAGGACTACGTCTTTGTCACGACACGAGCGTTGACCGGTTATGGATTTGACGTTTGGAGAACTGACAACGAGTTCGCGAACGGCGAAGTGATCATCGAAGGCTTGAGTGGATGCTGCGGGCAAATGGACGTGCAGTGTTGCGAACAAGGAATCTTTGTCGCTGAGAATTCGCGTGACCGCGTTGTTCACTATGACGTGGATGGCGAGAAAATCACTCAGTGGGGAAAATCAGATCGCACCGGGATCGACGGTTTCGGGAGTTGC
>JBCCOI010000023.1:0-29303 GCA_039025515.1 Planctomycetota bacterium | reverse complement strand
ATTGCCGACAAGAGTTGCGAAATGATTTCGCTTTTATCGATCGATCGCGTCCCGATCAGCACGGGGCGTCCGGTGGCGTGAATCTCTTTGACTTCATCCACAATCGCGCGAAACTTCGCTTCCATCGATCCGAAAACGCGGTCAGGTAGTTGCTTTCGCTGCGGCGGTCGGTTGGTCGGTACCCGCAAGACGGGTGTGCGATAGATCTTGCGAAGCTCGCGGGCACTCGTTGCCGCCGTACCCGTCATCCCGGCCAGGTGGTTGTAGCGGAGAAAAAGATCTTGGACGGTAATGCGAGCGGCTTGTCCCGTCGGGACGCTGATTTCGATGCCCTCTTTGGCTTCGATCGCTTGATGGATGCCGTCACGCCATTTGCGTCCTTCGGCGAGCCGTCCGGTAAACTCATCCACGATGACGATTTCGTCGACGCCTTTATCGCCGGGACGAACCACGTATTGCCGATCCAGGAGAAACTCACGAAACACCTTCACGGAGCGTTCCGTGTATTCGTAGAGATCCACCAAACCCATCGTGCGCACAAGGTCTGACTTCGGCAGCGCGCGTACTTTTTGGCGTCCGCGTGCCGTCAATTCGTACTGTTTTGTGTCGTCATCGATCGTAAAGTGTTCATCGAGTTCAAACTCCTTGGCGTGTTCCGATGCCCACTGGTAGGTCTCGACGATTTGATCGCGGACGGTGTCTTCGATGCTGCCGATAATCAACGGAGTTCTGGCTTCATCGATCAAGATGCTGTCCGCTTCATCCACCAAGCAAAAGTGCATCCCCCGCATCACGGGCTTGTCGCCCGCACCGGAAAAGCCGCCTCCTCCATCCCCAAGCATTTCGGTTTGGATGCGATTCTGGGCTCGCAGCAGCAAACGATCACGCAAGAAATCAAAACCGAATTCCTTCGCCGTCCCGTAGGTGATCGAAGAACCGTAGGCCTTACGGCGAGAACCCTGGTCGTCGGGCGTCTGGATGATGCCGACGGTCAAGCCGAGCATTTGGTAGATCGGTCTCATCCATTCTGCATCACGTTTGGCCAAGTAGTCGTTGACCGTTGCCAAGTGGGCGCCTTTGCCGACCAATGAATGCAAGTAGAGCGGCAAGGTCGCCGTCAGCGTTTTTCCTTCCCCGGTCTGCATCTCCGCAATGTGGCTTTCGAAGAGCGAGATTCCGCCGATCATCTGGACGTCGTAATGACGCATGCCCAGCGTTCGCCGCCCCGCCTCGCGCACCAACGCGTATCCCTCCGGAAGCAACTTCGCCAGCTTTTCACCAGCCATCGCGCGATAGCGGAGCGCGAGCGAGCGTTTTCGGAGTTCGTTGTCGGATTCGGATTGCAGTGAAGCCTCCAACTCATTGATCTCGCCGAGCATCCGCTTCCAACGAGCCATCTTGGGATGAAACCCACCGCCGGTGAACACGGACAAGTTCGCCTTTCCGCCCGTTTGAAATCTCTCGGGCGCGACAGTTGGTGGCGGCAGGTCGCTGGGCACGATCTCGCCGACGGCGGTGGGCTTCTCCGAATCGCCTTCCGAATCCAGCGTATCTGCGGACTCAACCATTTCAGTCGTCATCGCGATCTGAGCAGTGTTGCCGGCCGGCTGATCGACGCTGGAATTGTCCGGCGTGATTGTTTCCTTCGTTCCGGTCGCTTGCGATGCCGGCTGCTCGGAAGACGGATTGGCCGCGACGGCATCGTCGATCGTCTTTGCTTCGGGGGAGCCGCTCTCTCGGTCGCTCATCTACGTTTCGAGACCTAATTCATGGATTTTTCAGCCGCGGAGCAAAGACGAATTCAGAGCCGCGCGATGGTTGTTAAGTGAATTGTAACGCTAGAGAACGCTATTTTTCGACATCTTGGAAGGTCGCAGCAGTTTGGGTGTTGAAACTGGGGGGGCTACGCCGACTTTATCTCTCGTGGCGAAGGATCTCGATCTATGAGCAAAAACCGTCGATCGTCTTCTACCAGTCATTCCAGTAATCCCGGACTGCGCGAGACTTTTGAGATGAACAAGAAACTTCGAGGCATGACCCTGGCGGCTCTGATGCTGTCTGCCTCTGCGTCGGCAAACGCTGGCGAAAACGGTGTGGCCCACGCGGGTGACATTCCACAAGGCTTTGTGGGCGATAGCATGACGATGCCCACCAAAGGTGCCGTGCCGATGCGATCAGCTCCGGTCCGCAACGCCTCGGCGAACACTTACACGCCGATTTCGGTTGGCGATCTTCGGCCGGTCGGATTCGCCGGCGATTGCGATTCATGCACCAGCTGCGACGGCCCGTCATGCGACGACTTCGGCTGTGACAGTTGCGGCGGCAAGAGGAACGGCCTGCAATCGCTTTTAAACCTCTGCGATAAAGACGGCTGGATCCGTGCGGAAGGAATGTTGATGTTCCACAAGAACCGCGTCGCACCGCCGCTGGTATCATCCAGCCCCTCGGGCACGGCTCTTGGCACGTCTGGAGTTCTTCCCGCCGCGAACGTCGAGTTTGGTGAAGAACTGGACGGCGGATTGTCGGGCGGCTTCCGCGCCGATGTCGGACGTTACCTCTCCGATTACGTTGGAGTCGGTGGACGCGTCCTCTGGGTCGGCGAAAACGGAGACACTTATTCAGCCTCCGGCGACCAAACGAACGGCGGTGACCTGCAACTCGGTCGACCGTACTTCTTCATCCCAACGCTCAATCCGGGACTCGCCGGCGAAGACGCTGAGATCGTCAGTGCACTGGGTTCCTTCAGCGGATCGGTAGACGCCGAATTTGCGACCGACTTGGTGATGGCGGAAGCTTATGCACGGCTCACGTTCTGCAAGAACAAGTCGTCTCGTGTCGAGATGATTGGTGGATACACGCACGCATCGCTCGACGACATGATCCGCATCATGAGCGTTACTGGCGACATCAACGACCCAACGTTGCAGACGACAGAGTTCAGCAGCCTTTTCGAAACCGAGAACCGTTTCAACGGCGGCCAAATCGGATTCGACTCGCTGATCACACGCGGCAACTGGTCGGTCCGTGCCCTCACCAAAGTTCACCTCGGCAATGTTGAACAGACCGTCAACATCCAGGGTCAAACGATCGACCGTTTGGCCGGAACGGTTGTCGGAGTCCAAAATTCCAGCCTCTTGGTCTCCGAGGAGCAGGGTGTGCAAACCAACGATGCGTTCACATTTATCCCTGAGATGGACTTCACGCTCGGGTATCGCTTCCGTGACCACGTGTCTTTCACGGTCGGCTACACCTTCTTGTACTTTGACAACGTTGCCCTCGCGGGTCAGCAAATCAATCGGTTCCAAGACACCGATGATTTGGGTGCGAACGTGACGCCAGTCGCGTTCGACATTGTCGAAGGAAGCCACTGGGTTCAGGGCATCAGCCTTGGAGCTTCAATCGACTTCTGATGAAGTCGATTCCGGGATGACTGAAAAGACGAGAGCCGCCGCGGTCTAACAGACCGAGGCGGCTCTTTTTCGTACTTCTGCAACCTCGCTTGCCTGCAGACGTCTCTTCGTTGACGAGGCGGCTTAAGGCGGACATGCGGCCGCGATTTGCGAAAGATGCCCGCGAAGGAACTCGTTTACCTGCCGGCCATGTGTCATCGAGAGCACGTGCCCCGCTCCGGCAACAACTTCGTCGGGTTCAACGCAAGAGAGCGGGAAGACCTGGTCCTGCTCACCGTGGATGTGACGCACATCGACATCCTCGTAGGTTGAATCCCAGGACAGAATCTGGCGAGCCGACCAGCGAAGAACATCAGCATCCGCCTGTGAGAACTGTCGCGTCACCCCCGCAAGGTGATCAGCGCCAGTTTTCTGTGCGGTGACAACACACGATGCCGCGAATTTTTGCAGCAACGTGAGCGGTGTGATATCGAGGGCGGGAGTGAAGGGTCGAAGGACTCGAATACGTTTTGGGAGCTGATGCGGACCACGAACGCTACCAATCAAGATGCAAGCCAATGCATTGATGTGTCGGGTCATTTCAAGCGCAACGATGCCGCCGAAGGATGCCCCGCCGACAATACAGGGCTGGTCGACAGCAACGGAATCGGCCATCCGCGAACAGTAAGTCGTCAAATCCTCGTCACCGCACGGTGTTAACCAGTCGGGGACAATCAAATTTGGAAACACGCGTTGTTGCGGAAGAAACACCGACGCATCGGCTCCCATCCCAGAAAACAAGATGAGCGGAATTTCCGCTCCAGTGAGTTCGCTATTCATCGAGAACACCTCGCCGAAGAAATCAAGCCTTCGTTGCGACTCAAGTATCGCGGGATCAACAACAGACAGAGAACAACCATGATCTCCTCCGAAGCCAAAAGAACGCGTTCATCGGCGAACGCCAGAACGGGTGGCCCGAAGTCTGAAAGACAGAACGAGCCAGATCGGCAATAGCAAAACCAATCCCACCACGGTCCCGATTAAGATTAGCAACAAGGAAGGCTCTCCACCCATCCCGACGTGGAGAACGTATGACATTCTGCCAAATGCAACGAAGCTAATCGCAGCGAGTACTAATCCAGCGACGCCAAACGCCAAAATCGCCGAACGTCGCGACGACACCAACGGGCCCAAAACACCAATGAGATAGCCCAACAAGGCGGAATAAACCGGCATCGCAATCGGGTCATTCATCGAACGGCGACTCCATACAGATAGCATCGTACCCATCACGCTCCGCCGTGATGATTCGCAGGAAAACGTCGCTGGCGTCAACAATCAGTCGCCTATTGCAAATACGAACCGCATGCGATGCAACCCCACTAAAGACTCCAAGGTCGCCATGCACGACAAACAATGGCATTCGTTCGCATGAATTACGAAGGTCGCGAGATCAGTTCAACATCTCGCCATTATTGTCAGCATCGGACGGCTCGAACGACGAAAGTTTACATTCTATCTGCGACGATGCTTCGCCATCCAGGCATCCATCAGCGGCAAAAACGCATTGCTCGGCACAACGGCTGCTGCTGGAAGATAGATCGTGGCGCCAGAGTCAGGTATGAAAAGCACGCCTTCACTCGTGGCAATAATCTCGGAAAAACCTTCAATCTGGACCGTGCTTTGCACCACGTCAGACGTCGCGATAAGTTCAGTTTCGGAGAGCTGCAATTCTACGACTTTGTTCTCGCGAGTTACCTTGATGCTCGAATTCACCCAACGCATTTTGTGCGTCAACGCCTCGAAGAGTTCGTAAACGCCAGCGGAGGCAAACGCCCCACCGACGAACCAGCTAGCCGGAAATACGACAGCAAGCACGACACCAAACGCAAGCAGGGTGAGCGAGAGATAGACAGCATAAGGGCGGAGTTTTGCGCGATGACGGAGCCACGCGTCATAGCTGGATTCGTAGTATGCACGGTCAAACACCAAGCGGGCGGTTGCGTTCATTGGGAATCAGGGTGGACGTGAAGCGGCTTCACTCTGAAAGCGGTGTACTTTCATAACCACGTCTAAAGTCGCATTCTACGCGTGCAACTGGAGTGAGATATCCAAGTCGCAGAGGATTTTCATTGCAGCAACATCAATTTCGACCATGTCGGCAATCACGACTTCGTTGACGCGCGACCAAAACACAAAGTGCTGGGATTGCATTGACCGGATTCTCTCAGCGTTGTCTCGTAAAAACCAAGTTGCAAGCCCAATATGTTCAGCGACAGAGGCAATCGGCGCTGCGTAGGTCGTTGGGTCAAGCGACAGTGGCCACCAACATTCGCGTTTGCCGCGACGTTGAAGATCGGAAATCTGAATCGGATGTCCGCTCAGCTCGCAGAATTGCGTCAGGTGTTCGTCGGTGATCTCACAATCAGTCCACGCGAAAAGCTCGAGTCTACCGATGGAATTTGCAGCCACTCCGAGTCCAACAGAACAAGAGGGGTTACGACAGCGCCCGTAACGATGCGCACGACGTTTGATCTGTAAGGGAACCTTCGAAAGCCAAAGATCGTTGCCGAAGATCGAGGCCTCGCTTTCAGA
Organism: Planctomycetota bacterium; assembly: GCA_039025515.1. Taxonomy (GTDB): domain Bacteria; phylum Planctomycetota; class Planctomycetia; order Pirellulales; family Pirellulaceae; genus Stieleria. The sequence goes on along the minus strand of JBCCOI010000023.1, from coordinate 23,319 downwards.
TTCGCAGGTTACCCGTGTTGAAGCGTCGTCGCACTATGGTGCTTGGTACAACACGTTTCCAGCGTCGTCAAGAATCCGCTCGAGTTCGACGAGACGAATACATCGTCCACATTGACTCTGGTTGTGCGGATGTTTCTTGGGGATGTCCGCGCAAAATCCACTGAAACCATCCGGATCGTCCTCCGGAATGATCATGGTAACGCCGGTGCCACGCATCAACGGTTCGGAAGTACCATCGCGATAAATGACGACGAACGAATGGGGCCAATCCAAGGCGAGCAAATCTTCAGGCATGTCCATCGGATGAATTGCGCGATCCCTCGTTGTAAGGAGCTAGCGTTCTGAAATTGTGATTGTGTGGGTATGTTCTGGGCAGCCGTAATCCGCACCCTATTTCGCATTGAGTCGACGCTTGAGTCTCTACCCAGCGTATCAAACCATCAAATCGCTTCAATCTGAAATCCGCGTCGTCGAGACCATGGCAGCAGCCGGCAAGACATGGGACGCGTCAACGAACGAGTTCCGCCCGACGTACATCTTCCGCACGACGTACATCGCGGGGCGAACACAAATTGACCGGAGCAGTTCGGGAAAGGGAGCCTTCATGGGTTGCGTAGTTGAAAGTTGACGGTACGTCGAAGGCCTTTGCGGATAAACAAGTCATGCGAACAAGCTATTTGAGAATAGTTGGACGATCAAGTGCGTCCCAGAAGAGCTGGGTGTCGACTGTGTGTGGGGCTTTACGCTGAAACGTGAAACGAGTACCTGCGACGCGGAATGGTGAGTCCGCTGGTAAGTCGTTTGGAGACAATGAAACGGACAATCGATCATCATTGGGGTCGATACTGAGTTGCAGTTTGTCTCGCACGTCAACAGACCCGTCTTCGAAGTGATCCCATTCAACGCCTGGACGCCGTGAGTACGCCGCCTATGCCTCCTCGGTAGACATCTTCTCTGCGTGCTCAATCCGGGCCGCCTCGTGCTCGGTGTGACGAACCTGTCGGCGGCCCGTTTTCATGCTCACGCAAGCCGTCATCAGGGGACACTCCTTGCAAATCTCCGCGTCCGACTCGTACCGATGACGCACAACATCGTGACCATATTCTCGCTCCGTCGTCTGACCACGATGCTGGAGTATCTCACCGGCAGGGCAGCGGTAATGGTCTTCTCCGGCGACGTAGACGAATGCCGCCTTGTCGAGCTTCTCAACCAATTCCCCGCCGACCTTTGTTTTCCGTTTGGGAAGATTACCGTATTGCTCCGGGGCAACCGGTTGGGTTAAGTCATCACGAAGGGCCGGGTTTACCGAGTGCCCTCAAAGCTTAATTGGCGAAACCAAATCGACCTCGCGATCAGCACACCCAACGATATTTTCACCGCTGCTCATCAGCCCGTCAGCGAGCATTGTCTCGGGAGGCTTTTCTAAGCCATAGTCTTCCGTCACCGCGTCGATCGTGGCAACCATCTCGCCATCTTCGCGATGGCCGACGATCAGACCCCATGCCCCCGAACTCATTTCTTCGTCCACGACCAACCGCGCCACTTAAGAACTTGCTGTCCAGCTAAACTGGACGAAACCGTCGCCTAGCCCCGGCTAGATAGCCCAACACCATCTACTTTTTTGAGCAGCAAGGCGTTAGATAGTGTCTGTCCTGAAATGCCTCGAATGCCAGTTTTGAGGTGCCGAGCAACGCGGGATTTAATACGAGGAATGTACCGACGGCGAGCTTTTCCCGCAACGCACGTACGAGCGAACACCAAAATCGGTGCTGCAGCGCCCGTGCGTGTCACGATTGGGGTAGTCAGCTACCGAGTTGGCTCCACCAAGTCCCAGACTGGCCCGCGATGCTCTCGCATTCTGTCTTCGGCTAATGCACGGACGGCCGAAACCGATGCGCGTTTTCGCGTCAACCGCTGCCGCATCACTGGACGACCTCCGGCCGTCCGAAAAGTTTCGTGGGTTCTGGTTTACACTTTTGTGCCCAGACGCGATCCACTTACGGGATGGTCGCTACTTTCCTGCGGCTGTCCGGTGCGCGTTTTCGTCGATCGAAAGGAAAATCCATGTCACCCCAACCGGCCTTTGGCGCGCTAGCTACATCCGAACGCAACCGCTTGGAAGCTCTGTTGATGGAATTCGAAGAAGCTTGGCAGCCCTCGACATTGGGCGGGTTCGTGAGCCGGCTCGAGACGCAACCGGGCGAACGTTTTCGTCAATTGGCGCTCACGGAGATGGTGAAGATCGATCTGCAACGATCATGGGCTTCCGGCGAAGGGCGCATGCTGGATGAATACCTGTCCCGATTTCCATCACTTGGAAAGGCGGATTCCGTCGGTCCCGACTTGGTCGCGGCGGAATTTGAAGCAATCAAGCTCGTCTCGTCCGACGTGACGCTGTCGAGCTATCAGACACGATTTCCACGACAGTTCACGCAAGTCGAGGAGATCGTTCGCCTGAACACAGCATCCAGCCAAACGTCTTCGTCGGATCTGGACCGTCATCCGAATCAAGCATCGATTGACACCAGTCGGATCGGGGATGCTCTGGATACGAAGGGCGAATCCGCGAACGGCGAATCCCCCGATGCTCCAACGGTCCATCTGCCGACCCAGTTCGGGCGGTACCAAATCTTGAAAGAGTTGGGCGCGGGAGCAATGGGAAAAGTCTACCTCGCGCATGATACGCAGCTTGATCGAAAAGTCGCTTTGAAAACGCCCAGCTTCGCCGGTCATGACAAATCCGATCTTGTCGCACGTTTCTACCGCGAAGCCCGCGCGGTGGCAAAGCTACATCACCGAAACATCTGTCCGATCTTTGATGTCGGTGAAATCGACGATCGACACTTCATCTCCATGGCGTTTGTCAAAGGACGTTGCCTGTCCGAGTTCATCCAGCCCGGGAAATTACCGCCCACAAAAACCTCCGCAATCCTCGTCCAACGATTGGCCGGCGCGATGGCCGAAGCTCACCATCACCATGTGATCCATCGCGACCTGAAACCCGCAAACATCATGATCGATCACAAGAAACAGCCGATCGTGATGGATTTTGGGTTGGCCCGGGAGTTGGACTCCGAAAGCCAATTCACCCGAGCCGGAACGGCCGTGGGAACGCCGGCGTACATGTCACCCGAACAAATTCGCGGTGACCTTGATGAGGTCGGTGTGACAGCGGACATCTACGCACTCGGAGTCATCCTGTACGAACTGTTGTGCGGACAGCTTCCCTTTCGCGGACCGATTGCCAAAGTCGTCTACGCGATCGTGCATCAAGATGCCGAACCGCTTTCAAAGCTACGCAAAGATCTCGATCCGGATTTGGAAGCGATCTGCGCGAAGATGATGGCCAAGGATCAGACCGAACGATATCAATCGATGGATGAAGTCGCCGATGTGCTTGCCCGCTATCTGAAAGGTTCTCGTGATCAGCAAAAGACCCGTTCGTCACAAGCGAGTCCGAACACCAACGATTCGGCAATTGTTTCCGCAAAGGTAAGTGAAACGGGTGCCTTAAATGCGTTTTTTGCTACTCAGATTGATAGCGGTCAGCAAAAAACTATCGGAACAGACGACCCATCTTCCGCACCGATCATTGTCGAATCACAGCCGAAGAGTATCCCGCAGAAAAGCACTCTTCACCGCGCTCGCCATTCCGGGAGAAAGCGGAACCGCCCCGTCCTGATCGCCCTGGCCGCTTCCGTCGCCGGGCTATTGATTCTGGGAATGACGATGTGGTTAAAGGTCGGCGATGCGGTGTTGCAAGTCGAGATCAATGATCCGTCGATCGGCGTGACCGTTCAAAACCGAACGCTGACGATTGATGACAATGGCCGCGAGATCAAGCTTCGCCCGAATGACAACAATCGGCTTTCTATCGCGGTGGGAGAGACGAGTTTTCAGACCGAGAAAACCTATGAACTGGTCAAAGGGGAAAACCCTGCGGTGCAAGTCACGCTGCTGAGCGATGAAGTTGTCGCAAAACTGGGTAGACGAGAACTTGGACGATGGCCACTTAAACAAGCGGAGACGAGTGACCGATCGAACGGTTCGTCCAAGCCAAGGTCGCCCTACGAGTTTTTGACGTCTCCGGATTACGAATGGACTGAGCCCGTCTTCATCGGACACTTTGATATGGCCGACAATCTGGATGTCGCACTCACCGACGACATAACCGAATGGTACACCACTACGAGCCGCCTGCCGTCGCTGATCCCCAATCGCAACCTCCGCAACCTCAAAAATGACATCTGGTTGTTAACTCGTGAGCCCGGAGCGCCGCGATGGAACACGCCCGTTCATCAGGGCGGCAGTGTCAATAGACCTAATTGGAAGGACCAGGACCCGACCATTTCACCCGACGGGTTGGAGCTGATCTTTTCATCCGATCGACCCGGTGGCCAGGGCGGCGGTGATTTGTGGATCTGTCGACGCGAGACACGGGAGGCCCCTTGGTCGGAAGCCGTGAATATGGGACGTGGAATCAACAGCAGTGGATGGGAATGGTCGTGCCACATCTCGCCCGATGGACTGGAGTTGTACTTCGCAAGTGGGCGCAGGGGTAAAGGTGACTTGTTCAAGTCGGAGCGAGAACGACTCGGTGACCCTTGGGAGCCGCCAATCTTCTGCGGATGGCTCAATGGTCCCGACGAGGAATACGCACCCGTTGTTTCGTCCGACGGCCGCGTGATTTGTTTTCTTTCGGGTGATCGTCCCGGCGGGAAAGGGTCGAGAGACATTTGGATGTCTGCCCGGCCGAATCGTGGAAGTCCCTGGTCTCAAGCGGTGAACCTGCCAGAGACGATTAACACGTCAAAGCAAGAGACGCCGTTTGCACTTTCGGCTGACGGAAGTTTGTTGTTGTTCGGGAGATACGGCGAGGGGCTGATGTCATCACGACGAGTTCCGAAAGTCACGCGGTCCGATGGGGAATGAACCAGCCAATCGCGTTTTGCGATCGGCTCATTGTCTGGAATCGTATCTCAAGAGTTTCCAAATTAGAAAGCGCCAATGACACTGTTTTTGAGTCGCAAGAAGATGCATGGCGCGCGATAGGCTTAGATTGATTGCTTTGGTACAGCTCGACCATCCGGTCAGTCGTGTGAGGGACTGAATTCATCATGTCAGTAACAAACGCATCGCAGTTTTCGCTTGTGTTATCTGCGGTTCAACGAACTGAAAGACTTCCAGGGGGTGAAATTCGAGGGATTCCCAACGGAAGGCCAGTTGGTGGACTTCGAGGTCTGCAAGGATTTGCGGTCGAGTTTGCGGAGGCGGAGAAAGAGTTTCAGCAGGGGCGATTTCGCACCGCGTTAGATCGCGTCGTCCAACTGGAAACACGTCTCACGGCAGTCGCAACTCAATGGGAATCCCAGGTTGCATCGTTGCTCATCGACATTCGACGAGGAGACCAAATCAAAAATCTGGAGAAGCTAAAGACGTTGAAGTCAGCCCAAGTCAGTATGCAGAGGCTAATCTTACCCACACGGAAGTCGTTTCAGGATCTGCGCACATCATTGCAACAGGATGTAGTGATGCAGGCACATGCGCGTTCCGAGTGAAGATCGCATCAATATTCATGCTCTCGCGATTCGAAGACGGATTCGAGCTTCTTACGCCACGCTGAGGCCAGCTCAGAATCTGATGTCGAATCGGCAGACTCGACCATCGCTCTTGCCGCTAACTCGAGTCGCCCTCGGAGCCGGTAGGGGATCTTTGATCTGACGTTCCACAAGTATTCAAACGCGGATGAAAGAACCGTGCGGGCCTCTTCGGTCTCGCCCTGCTGAACTTGAATCCGTGCCAGGATCGATTGGCTCAGGTGTAGCTTCCATTTCAATGAGTTTCTTGCTTTTCTGACGCGAATGCACTGCTTGATCGCTATCGTCGCTTCCTTGATTCGACCCCTTGAAAGCAGTGATTCCGCAAGTTCGTCCAGTGTCGAAAGCGATTGTTCTTGTTCGTCTTCGCCAGCAGCGCCCTCGGCCTCATGAAGATCTTGTAGCACTTCGATGGATTGATCGAGCTTTCCCAGCCGACGGTACAACTCACCGAGTGTCCGCATTCCTCGGCGAGTCACCTGATTCTTCTCACCGAGTTTTTCCATGGCGATCATCGTCATCCGCTTTAGGACGCTCGTGGAACGGTCCAACTCACCTCGAAGCATGTGAATTCTCCCCACAAGCTCAATGGCGGACAACGATGACTGTGCCTCGTTGCCGAATTGACTGACGCGACGCTTTGCCAAGTTGGTCGTCGCTTCAAGAGCGCGATCGAGGTCTCCCGATTGAATCAAGCAAAATGCGAGTGTTGCCTGGAGCGAGTCAAGTGTGGGATTTTCTGGTGGCTGCGAGAAGAATGCCTGCTTGGTTTCCAGGAGTTCCCGAGCCGTTTCGTAGTCTCCGGATCGGATGTAGCTGAGGCCAAGCGCGTTGGCGAAGAATCCTGTTCTGTAGTGGTCCGGTCCGAGGAACTCATCAGCCGCCGCGAAGTTCGATTGAAAGACAGTTTTCGCCCGTTCATGCTGTCCGTTCGCGGCCAAGGCAACTCCGAGGGCATGCCGTGCCTCGAGCGTCAGCCTCGAGTCGGACCCGAGCGCGCTGTCTGCTGTTTTCATGTTTTGTTCCGCGACCAAAACGGATTCTTGAGATCGCCCCGCGTTGGCGAGTGCGATCGTCCAGTTGGCTTTGGACTTGATCGTGCGACTGTCCGAGGTGCCGAACTCCTTTTCAAGCAGCGGAATAGATCTCTCGTGCAGCGCAAGTGCTTCGTCCCGTCGTCCTGCGTTTTCCAACGCCGTTGCCGTGTTGGTCAAGCTGATGATCGCTTTGGGATGGTCCTCCGGAAGCCGGACGAGTGTTTGTCTGTGGTTTTCTTTGGCGATCTCAGCGGCTTTCGTCGCATCGCCCGCGCGTGAATACAGCATGGCGAGCCGGCTTCGGGTGCGCAACGCAAGTGGATGCGACGGGCCGATAAGGGGATCCGTCTCGTAACTTGCTAGCGCTTCGATTGCATATTCAATTGCCTCATGGAATTGCCCCTGGGCACTTTGAACATCTGCGAGTTCGAGTCTCAGGCGAACCGTTTGATTATGCGAATCACCCAGCGCTTCCCGACTTCGTGATAGCGCGTCTAAGAGTAGTTGCTCCGCCTTTTCGAAATTCTCGCGGTTAGCGTATTCGGCCGCGAGACTACCCATGATGTTGAGCGTCCGCGCATCGAGTTCTCCAAGGACGACTCCGCTCAGCGAAAACGCTTCCTGGAACAATCGGATCGCGCGGTCGCTGTCTCTTTGTCGCGAGTACATGCCACCCAAATTCTCCATCAACCTGATTGTCGTGGCGTTCTCATTTCCCAGCGTAGATCGAGCCTTGGTCAACGCTTCTTGAAAAATCTCTTGAGCGACCGACAGTTCTCCAGCCCCCCGATAAGCAGCCCCCAGGTAGTTGTACGTTTCAAAAAGTAGGGGGTCGTCGGCACGAAGGTGTAGCTTTCGAAGCTTTAAAGCTCGGCCGATTGGTTCAATGGCATCCTGAGGAAATCCCATTCCACCCAGAAAGCCGCCAAGATCGGCGTGCTGCTTGGCGATACGCAAAGGCGGGGCTTCTGTATCGTTCAGCCCCAGGCTTGCATTGATATAGAGTTTGCGTGCTTCTTCAATCTGGCCCGACTGATTGAGGTAAACGCCGAGGTTACGTTTGAGATTGGTTAGGACTAAAGAACCAAGCTGGGCATGCGATTCGTAAGATGAAATCAGTTCGCGCTGGGTTTCCACGGCGTCCTTGAGGAGTGTGGCTTTGCGCTCAGGCTGCGGTGCTCGAACTGCGGCTTTGAACTTTGCTTGCGCGAGCATGTCCAAATTTCTTTCACGCAGCCCGATGTGCTCGGGAAGATGAGAGGCAATCGCCTGTTGCATTGGCTGCAAGACTTCGATCGCTTCTTGCGGCTGGTCGAGTTTCTCGAAGAGAACTGTCGCATAGTCCATTTCAAAGCTGTAAGCGGCGGCAGAATGCTTCCCGAAACCTCGTTGAAGTTCGGGGATAATTTCACGAAAAACGCGGACGCTGAGTTCCCCGTCGGACAATCTTCGAGCCGCCTCCAGGCGATTCAGGATATCGACTTTAGCAGACGCAACGTCGCGGTAGATTGACTCTGCCTCTTCCTCACGCGACAAAGCGGACAGGGTAGCCGCCCGGTTGATCATGACGCTGAGTGTCCGGTGATTACTTTTTCCATAGTGCTGCTCCAGGACTGTCTCCGTCTCAGTCAAGACCAAGAGCGATTTTTCCAACGCCCCCACTTCCCGTAGCGTTCGACCCAGGATCTCCGCTGCTCCGAGGGTGTGATCATGCTCCTCACCACGGATTTCGATCAAATCGCGATGGGCTCGCGTGATTAGCGGCAGTGAATCCGATGCTTGCCCCAACTTCGTCAACAGTCCCGCTCGGTTGGCAAGAGCGAATGATGCCCTGGCGCTCGGGTCGCCGTAGGTCGACTTTGCAATCGAATAGGCTTCGGTTGCCGATTCGAGTGCGTGATCCAATTCACCGATTCGACTCTGAACCACCGACAGATTCATTCGCGTTTCAAGCGAGGTCTTATCCGCTTCGCCGAGTACCTGAGCTTGCAACTCCGTGGCTTCCGTCAGCAAAGGTAATGCTTTTTTGTAATCGTGAGTTCCCATATAGCTGGATGCTAGATCGGAAAGTGTTCGCAGCGTATCGGGATGACGGCGTCCAAGCGTTTGAGATTGCTGTCGATGTGTTTCTTGCAGCAGCGATTGAGCAGAATCAAAACGGGATCTCGCATTGTATGTGTCGCCGAGTTCTCGCTTCGAATTCAATGTGTCCCGGTGGTCTTCGCCGAGTTCTCGTCTACGAATTTCGAAGGCGCGATGAAAGAGGCGTTCTGCCTCTTCGAGCAATCCAAGGCCGGTGTATGTTCCACCAATCGTATGCAGCATCGTTGCCTGTGCAATCGGATCGCCATTGAGTTCGGTCTTAACCTTGTCGATCGCTTCTTCAAGGACTTCGACGACCTTCAGCTGCCGACCATCCATGGTCGGATTGGGGCTTTCAAACGCATTGATCATGAAGTTGAGTGCTCGTTGGGCGTCGTCTCGAGCCCGTTCCGATTCGATGAGCGCCCGAGCGGTCTCCGCCTCAGCTTGCGACGCTCGCTTCCGGGCGGTTTCCGCAGCATCGCGAGCATCCTTAGCTTTATCACGCTCGGTCTTCACACTTGCAAGTCGTTCGTTTGCCAACTGTTCAGCCGCAAATGCGCGATAGGCCGACCATCCGCTTACGACTGTCGCGACGAATAGAGTGGCGGCGATTGCGGACGTCGCGGCGAAGAGACCGCGATGCTTGTTCGTCAGTTTCCTCAGTCTGTAGGCGAGCGACTGCGGACCGGCAAGCACGGGCTCGTGTGAAAGAAACCGCTCGATGTCCTGCGAGAACTCGCTCGCGGATTCATAGCGACGGGTTCGGTCTTTCTCCAACGATTTCATCACGATCCAGTCCAGGTCGCCACGAACCAACGCGCCCAGACGTTTCGGATCGGTTTGACGCTGCGCCGAAATTGACGATAGAGCCTCGCCTGATTCGCTGATGCGAGTACTCGGCTTGGAAGGTTCCTCTTCACGGATCATCCGCAAGACTTCCAAGTAGCCGGCTTTCCGCAGTTCCTTACTGCTCAGCGGCGTGTGACCGGTCAGCAACTCGTAGAGCATCACGCCGAGCGAATACACATCGCTGCGAGTGTCGATGTCCAGTTGGCTGGATTCGGCCTGCTCGGGACTCATGTATTCCAGCGTCCCGATGATTTGGCCGTACTCGGTGAACATCGTTTTCTGAGTGAGTTGCTGATCGATCGCCTTGGCAATCCCAAAGTCGATGACTTTGGGAACCGGTTTGCCATCATAGAGTGAGACCAGAACGTTGCTGGGCTTGAGGTCTCGGTGGATGATTCCCTTTTGGTGCGCGTGTTGAACGGCTTGGCAGACCGGAATGAACAGTTCGAGGCGTTCTCTGGGTGTGAGTCTGTTTTTGTCACAGTACTGTGTGAGCGGAATCCCCTTGACCAATTCCATGGCGAAGTAGGGTCTTCCCGAATCGGTGGTCCCGCCGTCGAGCACGCGGGCGATGTGGTGGTGATCCATCAAGGCGAGCGCTTGTCGCTCGGCCTCGAAGCGGGCGATAACTTGGCGGGAATCCATTCCGGGTTTGATGATCTTGAGCGCGACTTTTCTGCGCACGGGCTCGGACTGTTCGGCCATGTAGACGACACCCATGCCGCCGGCACCGAGTTGCTGAAGGAGCTTATAGCTTCCGATGATGGTCCCCGGACCTTCCATCATCGGTGATTCGAACGTGGCCGTGGAAGCAAGCGATTCGGAGGATTCACCAAAAGCCGCATCAAGACCAAGGTCGAGTTGATTTGATGCGAGTCCCTCATCCGTCAACCCTGGCGACTCGTCGCTGGCTTGGTCGTCCTTGTCTTGTTCGTTGTTCATCGTAGCAATCTACTTCTGAAGTATTCTCAGCAGTTGTTGGCACTCCCGATCAAGCTCATCTTTGTTTGCTCGGGGGTGATGAAAGGCCAGGACATCCATGAGAGAGTCTCGAAACTCTGTTCTTGCTTTGGCGTATTGGCGATGAAGATAGGCCGCGTCCTTGTTCCAATTGGAAGCGATTTCGCGTATCGCTAATCCGGTGTGGAATCGCTCTTGAAGAAGCCTGATCCTCTGCCGTGCTTCATCGCCTTTGCCAGAAGCCAATTCACGCTGTCGCTCTGCGGCTTGTTTCATCATGCCCCTAGCCCAGCTTCGATCAAACAGACGCGAAAGTGACTCTTCGTCATTCGGCAGCTCCGCAAGCACGCCAGTCCCACCATCCTGCTTAGGAGGCTGACGCCTCTGTTTCTCCTCGAAACGCCTCGCGACGTTTCGAACGACTCCATAGAGATAGCCGCGAAAGTCGCCACGATCTCGTTCGGCCCTCCGTAACGGACCTTCCTCCTTCAAGCACTCCATCAAGACCTCCTGCGTCGCATCATCAATGGAAGCGACAAGCAATCCGTATTGCCATCGTTGCTGCAGGAAGCTCTTGACGACCGGGAGATAGATCCTGACAAAACGGTCCCGTTCGCATCCGACTCCGCGCGCTGCGGCTTCGATGATCGTCCAACAAGTGAGCTTTGAATCGTCACCATCATTGCAGTTCGGATCTCGATGTTGATTCAACTTGGGCCCGCTAGTTCAAGTTCTCAAAATTTACCGGCTCGAATAGGTCGGAGTTCGAGGACCTGAATAAGTCCACGTCGTCCCCGCCATCCAGCGTAGCGATCTCTGCAAAAACCTGATCAAGAGTAAGCCTATCATTTCCCCCAGACAGTTCGACGAATAGATTAGCCGCGACAGTATCAATGAGACGAACACGGTCGCCTTCCGCTCCCGTCCTGACGGCGATCTGCTCGATGCCAAACATCGATGATCCCTTCACCGCGCGAACACTCCGCAATTGCACGCGATCGCGTCCACCGACTGTGCCCGCCGCATCTGTATTGACGATCACTTGGGCAACCGCCACCGCGGGAGCATCGCCGGAGATGACGTCGACAGTGTCGATCCGAACGCGATCTCGGCCGCCGCCCGCTTGAACTCCGGCGCTTCCCGCCAGCACTTGCAAGACTGCGAAACTACCCGCCCCTCCGTTGTTCGCCTGGAGTTTCGTATCGCGTATCTCAATAGAGTCGTTGCCACCAGTGATAGCGCCGCCGGAAAGCGTCGCATCGGCATCGATGAAGAGCGTAGCATTCGATTGCCCACCCGGCTGAAGGTTGGGTGCCGGCTTCAGTTTGGTGTCAATGATTGAGATCCGATCATTGCCTCCGACCAGCGAAGAATTCTCTCCGACACGGTCACCAAACAACCGCAGGGAAGCCGCTCGGCTCGCTGTTCCATCACCGATTCGAACTCCACGTAGGTGAATCCTATCGTTGTCTCCCAGGACTTCATTCTCGCTTCCGAACGAGCTACCGAAAACCTCTAGGGAGGCAACTGAATTGAACATGATGCCCTGTGCACTTGTGGGATCGCCGAGGACTTGCAGGTCAACAATGTTGAATCGATCATTGCCTCCGAGTAGGCGGTTCCGCTCGTTGCTGAACTCTCCGATGATCGTGGGCGAGTTCATCTGGGATCCAAGCATTTGTATTTGAGTCTCATTGATCGTGAACCAGTCATTGTCTCCGAAGACTTGGTTGTCGTCCCAGTTGTAGCTACCCGCCACGTATAGAGGACGATTGAGAGCGTTTTGGCTCGGTCGGTTCTGGGACACCGACAGCGATAGGTTAACGACGTCAACCCGATCGTTGCCTCCAGTCTGCGTCGTGGAGTCGGCGTTAAATTCTCCCAGTATGTGTGCAACGCCAGTGTGTGACACAAAGTCTTCTTCCGTCTTGATTCCAACGCCATACAAACGGATTCGGTCATTTCCGCCATAAATCGCATTGCCCCCTGATTCCCCAAGATCATTTTGAACGTCATGTCCGAGAACTGAGAGAATCGGTCGGTTGAATATTCCGCCGGACGCAGCAATCCCAACGTCGTTCAGACTGAGCTGGTCGTTGCTTCCATGGACTTCATTGTCGGATTGCAAGACGCTTCCGACGATCGTTAGTAGACCCGGATCACTGCGATCTACCGGGGCCGAGGCTGCCAACCCGTCTTCCACAAAAAGATTCACTCCGTTGATATGGATGACATCGGTCCCTCCGAGCAGATGATTACCGATCTCGCTGTACTCTCCGGCAATAAAGACCGCTCCCGTTTGCCCTGCGATGCCGCTTTCGACGTGCACATCCACGTTTCGAACGGTGATTTTGTCGTTTCCCCCGATCAGCTGATTTCCGGTCAGATTGGTTTCGCCATGGATTTGCACCAGAGGTGCCCGATCACCCAAGGATGTCTCCGCATCGTTTTCCGAGACAATTGCGCTGAGACCATCGATGTCGATTCGGTCGTTGCCTTGCCAGACGGCGGAATCGCTGTTTACTTCGCCGGAGATCGAGATCATGGGGCGGCTTAGTGCAAACTCTGACACGATCTCAGTATTGATCAGCCGGAGACTGTCATTGCCTGTTTTCGATGCGACATTCGTGTTGTGTTCACCGACGACCACGATCGAAACGGGCTTTTCCGGATCGTCATTTATCAGCGTGGCGTCACGCAGCTCGATGCGGTCGTCCCCCAAGCCGCCGTCGATCATGACGTTGGCAAGACGTCCGCCGGCCAATTCAAGTTCTCGAGCTAGAACCCGGTCATTTCCACCCCGCAGTTCGACTTCAATCGCGAGAACGTCGTCAAAAACGATCGCTTTCCGTTGGCCATTGACACTGGTCGCTGACGTTCCCTCGATCTGTAAAGAAGAGTCGGAATAAAGGATTTCAATCTGGTTGTTGAGTTCATCGCCAATGATGCTGAGCATCCCGGAATCAAACGTCACGGTTACATCACCCGCGAGCAGCTTGCGCGATTCGAGTCTATCCAATTGGCATTTGCGGAAGAGTGACCTCCGTCCAGAAACTCTTGCTGGTGACGGCCGGGAGAACGATTGCAAAGGCGTTGAAGTCATCGATGTTCTACCTCAAAGGCGGGTCGGAGAAGCGGACCACTGCTGGGTACTTCCGGCCCGGATCGATTTTCGCGCAAGAAAAAACGCAGATTTCCGAGTATCGATCGGGAGTGTCCACAAGACGCAAGCTCGCGGCAGGTCATTCAGGCCGACCGACAGCTGTCACGAGGAGCGGCTTCGGATGCCGCCGGAATAGATGCAACTCAATCAGCCGATCACTGGATCAACCGAGGAAGGTTAGGGACTTCGTGCCCGAGTCAGCCTTCCGATGCTGGTTTGGTTCAGGCAAGCACTTGCTGAACGACGTGGCCGTGAACGTTTGTGAGACGGCGTTCGAGCCCGTTGTGGTAATACGTCAGCCTTTCGTGATCCAGGCCCATTAGGTGCAAGAGCGTTGCGTTGAAGTCATAGACCGTCAGCGGATCAACGGCCGCTTTGAAACCAAACTCGTCGCTTTCGCCGTAGCTGAAGCCTCTTTTGACCCCGGCACCCGTCAGGAAACACGTGAATGCATTCGGATTGTGGTCTCGGCCGGTCCCATTGGCTTGCAGAAACGGCATCCGTCCAAACTCGGTCGCCCAAACAACCAGCGTGTGATCCATAAGTCCCCGCTGCTTCATGTCGGCGAGTAATGCAGCTGTTGGCTGGTCCATGATCTCGGCTTGCATTGCGTGGGTCTTAGCAATGTTCGAATGCGAATCCCAATTGGTGATCCCGTTGCCGCCGGCCGGGTCACTGCCGTTGAAAAGTTGCACCACGCGAACACCCTTCTCGATCAAGCGTCGGGCGAGGATGCAGTTCTTGGCGTACTCCGTTTTTAGTTCCGTGCCCTGATTGACTCCATAAGCATCCAGCGTTGCCTGAGTTTCGCCCGACAAGTCCATGACGTTAGGGACCGAAGTTTGCATTCTGCCGGCTAACTCGTAGCTGGCGATGCGTCCGGCCAAGTTCGCGTCGCCAGGGTAGGCTTCGAGATGCGACGCGTTGAGACGCTGCAAAAGTTCGACCGTGCGTCGGTCTTCGTCACCGCTCAGGCCGATGGGGCGCCGAAGGTTATTTGGAGGATTCTTGGCATTGAAGTCGGTTCCTTGAAACGCCGCGGGAAGAAATCCGCTGCCGAAGTTGTTCTTGCCGCTTCGCGCCAATCCGCGTGGATCGTTGATGGCCACAAATGCCGGGAGCTCTTGATTCTCCGTTCCCAACGCGTACGTCACCCAAGCTCCGAACGACGGGAAACCCTCCATCGTGAAGCCGGTGTTCATAAAGTTTTCGCCCTGCGGATGCGCGCTGGTGTCCGTTGTCAACGAATGCAAAAAGCAAAAGTCGTCCACATGCTTTGCCAGGTTCGGCAACAAATCGGAAACCATCTTTCCCGATTCACCGCGAGGCTTAAAGTCCCAAAACGGCTTCGCGATGTTACCTGTTGGTCCTTCAAATGTGACCGCCGGTAGCCCCGGTGGTTTCTGCCCATCAAGCTTGAAGAGTGCAGGCTTGTGGTCGAACGTATCAACGTGACTGACGGCACCCGGCAAGTAGACGACTAACACCTGTTTCGCCGGTGACTGAAAATGCGCTCGACGCGGCGTGTACGGATTGTTCGGGTCAATTTCCGGCCTAATCGGAGAAGCTCCGGTTCCGCTTGAATTGTCGCTAGCGAGCAAACCTTCTTGGTTGAGAAGGCCCGCGAGCCCCAGCCCCGCCGCGGACAGACCGGCCGTTCCCAGAAATCCACGACGATCCAAAAGTCGACGACCGTGCAGCGATAGTTTTTCTTCTTGGTTCATCGTGTCTACTTACTGCAAGAATGCGAATTCATTTGAATTGATCAGGGCGCGGCAAATGAGATTGAGGTCATCATTTTTCATCAGCTCTAAACAGGCTTCTCGTTCATGCGATGCGGGAGATCGCCCAAGCAGAAGTTCAAAGCATCGAACGATGGCCTCTTCTTCGTCGCCAGCCGATTCACGTAGGGCACGCTCGGCGACGAGTGATGACTGCTCGACGACAAAGTCGCTATTCATCAAATTGAGAGCTTGCAGGGGCGTCGTCGAAACGGGGCGCTTCGGACGGACTTGGCCGCAATCGGGGAAGTCGAAAGCGGTGAAAATCTGATCGTCGACACGACGCATCCGTTCTTGATAGATCATTCTCCGCCAGGTCTCTTTGCCATGGTTGTCGGTCACTTGCCATTGTGCATACCGCTTCTTCACGTTGTGGATGCGATAGCTGCGGCCGCCGATAGAACGGTCCAATGTTCCCGAAGCCTGCAAAATGGCATCGCGAATCACTTCGGCCTCGACGCGTTTCGGAGGGTAACGCCAAAGCATTTGCGAACCGCTATCGATCGCCAGGGCGTCTTCGCGGGGCAAGCTGGATTGCCGAAAAGCCGTTGATGTGACCATCAGACGGATCAGATGTTTCATCGACCAGGGGTTTGCTTGCTCTCTGTTTCCCGAAGATGGCTGGATCAGTTCGCTGGCCAACCAATCAAGCAATTCTGGATGTGTCGGCTGAGCTCCCGCCGCGCCAAAGTCGCTGGTCGTTGCAACAATTCCATGACCGAAAAGGTGGTGCCAAATCCGATTCGCCGCGACTCGCGGGACAAGAGCATTGGACGATTCGGTCAGCCACTTTGCAAACGCGACGCGTCGTTGTTT
Organism: Planctomycetota bacterium; assembly: GCA_039025515.1. GTDB lineage: Bacteria > Planctomycetota > Planctomycetia > Pirellulales > Pirellulaceae > Stieleria. Next base: position 7,031 of record JBCCOI010000023.1, on the reverse strand, counting down.
TCCCGGGGCGTCTGGAGGAAGGTCAAGCGAACCGTCCAGCCGTGAAAGGCCGGAAGCAAAGACTTCATCGCGGGGACTTTCCGGGCTTCCACGCATCAACACGTGAGTTTTCGCGGGACGAATAAAGCGGGCGACGAAACTTGGCTTGGGGCCTTCTTCGCTAACGACCGCGATCAACTTCTGGAGCTTCTCCAATAGTTGGACTCTGGACGGATGCTGCTTGTTGAGCGAGTCGAAGGCCATCGTGGAGGCCACCTGCTTCCATGATCCGTCCGCTGACTCAATCTCCAGCCGGTAACCGCCAAAGTTGAATCGGTTTAGACCCTCCAGATAATCGGTTTCGAAGAAGTCCTCGCGGTTGGTACTCAGTCGAAGGCGATTAATCTCGATCGCTTCGGGAAACGTAAATTCGATCCATGGCTTTTCACCACTCTTCTTTGGCACGTTCGCGCCCCAGCCCTGCGTGCCGTATTCGCCATCATTGACATTCTCGATGGGGGCCCTCGCGTTTGCCATTTCGGGAGGACTGAAGGCCAGCGTGCCTTCCAGTGATGCAGCAACGTTCCGTCGCCGATCGTCGGTTCCAAAGATCTCGATCTCGTCGAAGCGGACTCCATTCCAATTGAAATGGATGCGGACCTTCTGCGTTTTCGCGGGCGTGAAATGAAGCTCTTTGTAGCCGGTCCAGTTTTCTTCCCAGGGGCCGATCTGAATTAGCTCGTTGTGTAACTGATGAATTTCCGCATAAAGCCCACGCCCCCGGACGCGACGCGGATGATCCTCAGCAAGTTCTGGAAATCGGCTACCGAACTCCACATCCTGGAATACCGCGGACATGGCGTAGTAATCTTGGATGGAAATCGGGTCGAATTTGTGGTTGTGACACCGCGCACATCCGACCGTCATTCCCAAGGCGGAAGCTCCTACGGTTTGCAAGATCTCGTCCATGCGATCGGCACGTGCCTGCCGTCTCGCGGAAGGTTCCTGTCCAACGGTCGCTACCGGCACGTGCGGTCCGGCAACCAGGTAGCCCGTCGCGTCACCCTGGCCGACGGTGTCACCCGCGATCTGTTCGAACAAAAACTGGTTGTAGGGTTTGTCTTCGTTGAATGCTCGAATCACATAGTCTCGATAGATCCACGCATTCTTGCGATACATGTTGCTTTCGCTTCCATTGGTTTCTGCCCAACGGATCACATCCAACCAGTGCTGCGCCCAACGTTCTCCAAAGTGTGGCGAGTCCAATAGTCGGTCGACGAGCGAAGCATAAGCTTCGTCAGCATCGATTTCGTGGGCTGCCAAGAATGAGTCAACCTGCTCCGCTGTTGGTGGAATACCCGTCAACACAATTGAAACACGGCGAATGAGTGTTGCCGGATCGGCGGGTGGCGAAAACTCCAACTGTCTCTCTTCGAGTTTCAACGACAAAAAGTGGTCGATCGGATTGATCGAGGCCGTCTGAGTTTTTGGTACGTCGGGACGTGAGATGGGTTGGAACGACCAGTGATCTGCGCCTTCTTCTTCGATGACGGCGTCCATTTGTCCCGGCCAAACGGCACCCTGCTGAATCCACTCTTCGATCAGCTTGATCTCGTTTTCTGGAAGCTGATCCTCGTCCGGTGGCATTTCCATCCCGGGATCGAGATGCTTGATTACCTCGACCAAGTAGCTCTTGTCGGGTTTGCCTGGCACAATGGCAGGCAGACCCGAGTCGCCTCCTCGCAACATGAAGGGACGCATGTCCAAGCGAAAGCCGGACTCGGGTTCATCCTCTCCATGGCAGAACGTGCATCGCTCTTCCAAGATCGGTGAAATGTCCCGTTCAAAGTCAACTTCCGTCGCACTTGCAGCGGCGGAAAAGACCATGACGCTGGAGATAAAAGCGAACAATCTGATTCTGTTCAACGATCTCATGATTCGGTTAGTAGCCGAGCGGCTTCCCTAATTCATAGATAGACTGGATTTCTCGATCAGTGAGAGCCGCGTCGAAGACGGCAAGCTCGTCAATGGTTCCGTTCAGGTTGCGAATGGCAAACTCAGGAGTCTTGCGGAACGGTTGGCCCCAATTTCCGATCTCCGCTGGTCCGATCCGAAGAACCTTCGGAACGAGTTCGTCCTCGATGTCTTCATCACAAATGATTCGGCCATCGGCGAATTGCGTGACTCGTCGCTTCAGCGGATCATAAACAACAGCTAAATGCATCCATTGACCGCACTTTGACGGGTCCCAAAACACATCTGAATAGTAGTTGCGATGGAATCCGGCATTCAAAACGACCTGGCCTTCCAACTCGCTGAAATGTTCCATCTTGCGCGTGTCGTCGACCATGACTGTAATCATCAGCCGGCCATCGTCTCGGATTTGCCAATGAGGTTCGCCATTCTCAAATCCGTCGCCCATGAACAATGCATTGTATCGCTGATCAAGGTTCTCGATTTTGACCCAGCAGGAGAACGTGAATGCATCAAATTCACCATCGATTCTTGTTCGAACGCGTGAACCCAGGCGGCTGAAGTTGACGCCTTTGGTCTCGGAACCGAACCTCGCTTCGGTGAGCTGAACCGGTCCGACGAGTTGACCGTCAAAGCGGTTGCCGGTGTACGCGGCATTCGGAATCACGCGTTCATCGGGACCCTCAACGATGGGGTAATACGCAATCAATCTTCGGTCTTGACGGAAACGATGCGAAGTCTGCGTCCATTCGTCGAACCGCTCCCGTTGTGCCAGAACTCTTTGTTTCGACAGTTCAGAAATTGTGCTCAGTCCTTCGACCACAGCGTTTCCGTTGGTTCGGTGCCCACTAAGCCAAGCGACATCGCCACCAAAGAGATGTCGTCCGTCATGGTCACCGCCTTTGAGCCGGACTTCGCCATCGATGACTTGCACGCGTGCGTTTCCGGTGTCGACTTCGACCGCAAACTCGGTCCCCAAGTCAATGATCTCAGAATCGGCAGCCTTAACGACAAAGCCTTGTGCGACGGGAGGAACATTTGCCCGCAGTCGTCCTTGAGCGACGCGGACAGACCAGTCCGATTCGATTTCCAACTCCGCGGGGCCTTCCACAATCAGCGTCGCCCCACAGAAGAAGTCGATCTCGGCAAGACCGGTGTCCAGTTTGAAGCTACCGTTCGGCAGGACGTCGCCTTCGAGATAGCGTTTGGAGCCGGCAGGCCAAGATAGATCTAGCGTGCGACGTAGCGTTGCATGTCCGGGCGCTCGAGATTCGTCACGAGTGTTCGATCCTTGCTCGGACCTTGAGGAGTCGATTGTTCGTGCTGTCGGTTCGCCATTGATTTGGTGACCCAACCAAAAGGCGATGCAGCCAACGGAAAGTAACACGACCGCCGCGGTCGCGACTTGCATGAGAGTTTGAAGCAGAGAGTTCGATCTGTTTGAATCGTCGCGATCCACCGGACGGACGTCTCGCGCGATCATCTCGCCTTCCGTGGCTCGATGTTCTCCGGAGTCTTTTAAAGAGATTTCGCTCAGAGCGTCCGTCAGACCAACGATCGCGAGATATTTCTCACGTGCGTTCGCATCGGACTCAATGCGCTCTTGCAGCTTCTCAAAGTCATCACGTGTGATTGTCTCGTCGATCAACCGATAGACCAATGCTTCGAAGGCGTCATCCATTGCTTGGCTCTTTTGAGAGTCGACGTTCGACACACTCCAACAGCATCGATCGCAGTTGATTGACTTTGCTATACAGCTGCCGCGCCTTTTGACCTGTCTCTTCCGCAATCCGAGTAACAGACTCACCAGGAGCATGCACGCTGAGGACTAGACGTCGATGGTCGTGTGAGAGCTCCCGCAAACACGCTTCCACGGCGCCCAACTGTTCATCGTCACTCGGGTGATTTTCTGACGCTGCTTGAGAAAGCGAATCGATCACGGAATCCCGAAACACGAGACGGTCTCTGGATCGATCTCGCTGCCAACTGAGTGCCTTGAAGCGGGCGATGACACACGCCCAACGGACAAACTCGTCGCCGGCGTTGGCATCAGACGGAACGAAATCAGCGAACTTCCGCCAGCACTCAAGTGCCGTCTCTTGGACAACGTCTTCAACTCCATCTTGGGTGGGGAGCAAGACTCGCACAAAGCGGCGAATGGCTTGCTCATTGCCCGCAAGCAGCGCGACGAAACGATCGTACTGCCGCTCACGTGATTCTTTCGATTCTTCCGTCACCGCCTAAAATTGCCCTTTTTTCGAGTTGCGGCGAAACCCGCGGTGGCTTGCATCGCTGTTGATACCCGCCACTATTTGACTATTCCTAGCGCGACGTGAATTACCAAGAAATTCGTTAAAGAGGCCGCTTTTCGCAGAAATCAATGCCGTGAGCATCCATCGCGCTGACATCGGGTGGTCCGAGGTTCTTACCGCCCGCGTCGTGGACGGCCGTTTCTTGGAGGTGGTGGGCCGCCTTTTTGATCTTCACGCGGGGCGCGTCGTTGGTACGTCTCCAATCTGGTGCCGCCACGTGGATCGGTGTAAACGAACTTCCAAGCGTTTGATCCTTGAGGTGAATACGAAATCTTGCCCGTCCGACCTTGTACCGTGTAGGTCAAGACTCGTTGGTTGCCGTTGGTTTCAAAATCGGTGATCTTCGCACCTCGCAGTGGTGGCATGCCCGGACGTACGGGTGAATCGCGAGGTTGCTCGACCTGATCACCGCGGATCGTCACAACGCCACGAAGTCCACCATTGATGTAGGGGAACGATTTCGTTGCGTGATAGTGGTAGTTGCCGTCCTTGTCGAACTGTCCGTTGTATTGATCCAGCTTCCCGACGGCTGATCCGTCTTCTTCGGTAAGTCCATAGATCGGAAACCCGTCCAGAGCGTAGCCAATAGGATTGCCCTTCCCAACGACTTCTTCCAGATGAACGGGTGCGATGTGGTAGTGATAGTCATCGCCTCGCCCACAATGACCGCCCCATTGGTCGAGTTCGCCCAGCAAATAGGAGTCTTCGCCTCGGTTGTTGAGGGCGCAGAAGATCGGAACGCCATTGACTGCGATCGCGATGGCTCCTCGAAGTGGATTGCGTCGAACGGAAATCGGATCGTCGGATAGACGCGGCTTGAGCGGGATCTTCCAAGCGTTGTTGCCGGTAAAGGGTTGTGGCAGCGGCACCTGTTGCTGCCAATTCCGAATACCCACCATCATGTTGTGATTCGGAATTGCATTCGACTCGATGTAGAGATGGCTCGCATCCCAGCGAGTCTCGACGTTTTTGAACCCGCTGAAGTGACCGGCTACCTCCGGTTCGTCTGCCGAGCGAAAACTGGTCAGCATGATGACCGAAGTATCGTCGTCATCCTTGGAAGATGAATGTTCGCGTGATCGATCTTCGTTCTCGGCCGGTCCGTCATTGTAAGGATGCCAATCGTGTCCCCAAACCTTGGAGGTAGAAAAAACGACGAGCAAAACGAAGAGCCGAATAGCAGTCTCTGAATTCATGTTTTTGTGGTGGGTTGGAGATCGAAAGCGAACGCCCTACGATCTATGGCATGACGTCTTCCACCCATGATAGCATCCGGCCATGAGCGATGATTCAGAACACGAACTGCTGGATGAACTGGCAGACGAGTTCTTGAGTCGTTGCTTGCGCGGAGAGAGCCCCAAAATCGCCGACTACTGCCAGGCGTATCCCTGGATTGCTGACGAGATCCAAAAGCTCTTTCCGATGTTGAAACTTTTGGAGTCTAACAAGGATTCGCGTGATTCTTTTCAGCCTCCCAATCCTCTTGGTAGCTACCGACTCGATCGAGAGATCGGACGTGGCGGTATGGCCATTGTTTATGAAGCCACGGCAACGACAGATGGACAGAAGGTTGCGTTGAAGCTTTTGCATCCTCAACGCGGCAACGACCAGGCCGCGGTTAATTCTCGTTTCGAACGCGAAGCCGAAGTGATCTCAAGAGTCGATTGCGAGGGTATCGTCCGTCTTGTCGATTTTGGTGAACATGATGGATTGGCTTATCTGGTCATGCAGCTGATTGATGGTTCGAGCTTGGACCGTCTGATTCGACTCTTGGCTTCCGCGAGACGCTCAAATCCAACGGATTGGGTCGAGCCGGTGATGCGCGGGGCGATTTGCGGCCGAGAGACTTTCACACGAGAGGAGTATTTCGGTTGGGTGAAACACGTCGGCGAGCGAATTGCGACGGCGTTGCATCGTGCGCACGAGATGGGCGTCCTTCATCGTGACGTGAAGCCATCCAATGTGTTGCTGGACCGCGAGGGAGAACCTTGGTTGACCGATTTCGGTTTGGCGCGACTGGAGGACTCGAAACTGACGCGTACCGGGCAGATAATCGGCACGTTGCGGTATCTCGCACCCGAGCGTTTGAGCGGTAAGTGTGACGAGAGCGCCGACATTTATGGTCTCGGGCTGACGCTGTATGAATTGTTGACGCTGCGCCCGGCGTTCAGCCAATCCGATCGTTTGCAGCTTGTCGCCGCCGTGGAGCAATCGGAACCGCCGCCTCCAAACTCGATCATGCCGGACATTCCTGAGCAGCTGGAGGAAATTGTGCTGCGGGCAATGGCAAAGTCGCAGCACGCACGGTATCAAACGTGTGCAGAGTTGGCGGCCGAACTAAAGAATTGTGACGCAACGGTGAGCGTCGCTGAGAAAAAATCGCGTCTCGCCGTCTTCCGGCGAAAGCCGTTCCGGTTTCGTTAGACATTGGCAACGCATGAACGACGGCTCGGAACTGGACATCACGCGACTCCTTAATGAGGCGGCAGGTGGAAACCCAGACGCGCTCGCTGAGATATTCGATCGTCATCGTGATCGTCTCTACCGCATGATCGCCATGCGACTTGATCCGAGGCTGCGGTCTCGCCTCAGTCCATCGGACATTCTGCAGGAGGCGTTCGTCGACGCGAAACGAAAGCTACCCGAGTATTTGGAAGAGCCGAAGTTTTCAGTCTATTTTTGGCTTCGAAATATTGCTTCCGGCCGCCTGCAAAAGACGCATCGTTTTCATCTCGATGCCCAGCTACGCGATGCGAAGCGTGATGT
>JBCCOI010000022.1:0-29379 GCA_039025515.1 Planctomycetota bacterium | reverse complement strand
TTTGATGCCTTTGCAGAATTGGGTTGGCTGTCATTTGCTTTCGATTCCGATCCGACACCGATCCATTCTTCCAGTCCGCGATCGACCAAGCCTTCTCCGCTGGCATCAACGGACTCATCGATCAGCGTGCAATCGTGGACGATACGATCGGCGAGGTACGCGATCAGGAAAACGATACCGCCCGATACAAGAATGTTGCCGATGAAACTCGTGGCGACAAAGAACATCGCCACAGCAAGCAAGAGTGTGTATCCGGCCGCGTAGGCTCGATTCTGTTCGATCACCAAACGTGCGAGGGCGACCGACCCCATCGTGTACATCACGATCAAATAGAAGATTCGATCGGTGAAGCTACCCTCGTAGAACAGAAGGACGAAAAAGCTCGCGAGCGAGCTGATCATCAAGAAGATCAGGATCGGCGAGACCGCCACGGCAGCGTAGTCGGCCGATTGTGGAAGTCTGCGCACGGCGAAATCACATCAAGAGGAAGCTTTCGACTCGGTAGCATCGGGATGCGTTTTTCGATAGCGAGCCATCGCGGGCCCGACGCGGCTCATGGGTATCCATTTGAACCGAGTCTTCGCGCTTTGAACAAGCGTCTGAGGCTCAACATCTCCCTTTTCGATCAACGATAGCAGTTGACCCTCGGAGATCGGACCGACCCGCTTCGTTCGTCGAAGCCAGCCGCTAGACATGTAGAACCATTCTGTTGACATTGCTCGCATCCTCGGAAATCGTGCCCTCGGTGAAACAAACCACTGCTAGCCCATACAGTTTTCTGAAATAGCAGATTCTCGGTCGAAATCGGCAGACCAATCTGTCACTCGATGGGCACGACAGCGCATTTGCGGAGCTTCACAAGCCCTAGCATAAACCATTCGGTGGCACGCGTGGAATTAACCGCCCAAGGCCAACCCAGCGATGACTCTCTTGACGACTCCCCAAGTAGGCCTCCATCGAGGAGCCCCAAGGCGACGAAAATGCGGCAAGTACGTCTGTCTGCAGGCCACCATCGGGCCGTCTTGAGCCGATGAGCGATCGCTCCGGTTGTCTGTAGACACGCGATCCCCCAACCCCCGTCTTCCGAAAGCCTCTGCGGCTGCCCCACCACGCCAGAACTTCGCCTCACCGACCGTAGCGGAACTCGCGCAGAGTTTCGGCCCAGCACGTGCGGAGCTCGCGTACAGTCCGGGCAACTGCCGCACTCGCCGAAAGCCTTCGCGGCTTCCGCTACCAAGAGCCAATCTTCGTGGTAAACACTGCGTGCGAAGAACCCTCTTGTAGTGCTGGTTCGATCCACTCCACAAGGCTGGTTAAGCCAGAAAACGTGTTTCTCCCGGACAGTGCAGCTCGTTACTACACCGGTTCAGCAACATCCATCGGCCTCCTATAGTTTCTACCTCTGATTTGCCCCCTTCGTCTAGTTGGCCTAGGACATCAGGCTTTCCGCCTGGAAACGCTCGTTCAAATCGGGCAGGGGGTACTTACGTGGGCAAAAATCGATTCCCGGCGGCATTCGCGGACGTTTTTGATTGACCCTCGTCCTGCGGTCATGAGATAATCTGACGTGAACGATGGGGACGATCTCCGCACACTCTTCGGCTCATCATTCAAGCACGCGGGCGGGAATCCTCATGTTCCCGGTCACGCATTCACCGCAACCCTCGGACGCGACATGAACCAAATCGAGTCTTCTCAGCAGATTGAGCGTACGCGAACGGCATGTATCCCTATGCAGGAAACTCGCGTGGCTCGAAAGTGGGCGATCGCCTTCCTTTGTTTTGCCGGCTTGGCTTTGATTGCTTCATCAGCGTTTGGACAGGCGAAAACGTTTGCGGTTCTGCCCGTTGATGAGAACATCGACAAGAACCTTCAGACAGTCCAGCGTGAAGCGAGCGCGTTCGCGACGGCACGCGATATTTCATCGTTTGCCGCCAATCGGGCTCGCGTCATCCAGCAGTACTATCAGCAATACGTTCCCGCAAAGCTGACCCAACCGAAGACGCCCGAAGACGTGAACAAAGTCATAGGGCACGCGAAAGAGACGCTTTCGCGGTCGCTGCGTAGTGGAACTCCTGCCAGCCGCAACCTGCTCACATGGCTTTACGGCGGATTAAAACCCGTCGCGATGGGCAACTACCAGCCTTCGGCACGGGTCATAGCGATTGATTTTATCGCCGGACTGGCGAGGCCGGCTCAGCGTGGCGGTCTGCCACGGCCATATCCTTTCGTGCTGACCGACATGCGCACGATCTATGACAACAAGGACAATCCAGATGGGGTTCGCGCGGCGGCTCTCAAGGGCATCGAATCTTTCGTGCGTTTGACGCAGACCGAGAGCATCGATGACGCGGTCGTTACCGAACTGACGACTGCGATGACGGAGCTCCTCACCTCACCCGCGCCTGCGGATCGCGATCCACTCGCCCACGCATTCCTGCAGCGATACGCCGTAAACGTACTCGCGAATTTGAATCCCGACGAAGCTTTGGGCCAACAGTTGGTCGGTGTCAGTACCGAGAAAGCCAATCCGAATTTGATCGCGATGCACTCCGTCGCAACCTTCGGGCGAATGAAAACAAAGTTGGATGAAAACGACATAGACGCCGCGAAGTTGCTGCAATCTTGGGCCAGTCGCGTTCTGGAGGACTTTGAAGTCGAAGTCGAACGAATCACCCGGCTCGATAAAAGGTTGAAGGCAAAAACGCAGCCGAGGCCTCCCGAATCGTTTGTTGACGTAAACGCGGATAATCGGATCGCAAACAACGGCATGGGGATGGGCATGGATGAGATGTTGAATGGCATGATGATGGATGAAATGAACGATGAAGCGATGGCCGGTATGATGAATAGCATGGATGAGGGCGATATGGCTGCCATGATGGGAGGAATGATGGGTGGCATGGGCATGACGAATCGGGAGGAAAAACCGCAACCTCCGGAGATCGTTGCTACTCGAAAGAAGCTGAATCACTCGCTTCAGCAAATACTCCTAGGCATCATCGGGACATCGAAGTTCCCGGACGATGAACAGATGGAAGACTTCGTCGCTACCAACGGCGTGCTCGCTTCTACTCCGGAACCATTTCAAGAGGATGCGAGGCGGTGGCTAACCGCGTTCAAGAGCGTCTCCGATGAACTCAATAATCGGAGTGTTGATCAACGACCAAAGTTCTTGGAGTTGCTCAAAGAACAAGTCATTGTGCTAACAGCCCTCTCCAAAGGCGAAGAAGTCGAACCGCGACGAAGGGATGACGGTCCCTCCGGTATCGAAGAATTGTTTGGTCCAGATGGCAGAGAGGATTCGGGCACGGGTGGAGACGATGCACCTCCGGTGGATGGCGGCCTCGACGATTTGTTCGGAAAGTAGACCAGACATCGCATGCTCGAAAGACTCAAGCGGCCAGTGGACGCAGCTCCACTGGCCGTTCTTCGTTTCATCATCGGTGCCACATTTTGGTTCTGGGCAACCGGATTTCTTACCGATCAGCGATGGGACATCTTCTTCGTTCAGCCGCTCATGCTGTTCAAGTACGGTGGATTTGAGTGGGTGGCGCTTTGGCCGGGCGACGGGATGTGGTGGCACTTCCAGGTCGCTCGAATCGCCGCCGTTTGCTTCGCGGTTGGGCTATTGTCCAGGTTGAGTGCGGCAGTCCTCGCGTTCGCGATGGCGTATGTTCTGTTGGTCGAACGCCAACTCTACAACAACCACGATTACTTGCTCGCGTGCACGGCAATGTTGTGCATTTTCCTTCCGTGCGGACGACGTCTTTCAGTTGACCGCTGGCTTGCGAAGCGAATCCTTCATCGCGATGGCTCGACCATGATGCCAACGTGGAATTGGTGGGTTGTTCGATTTCAACTGGGCATGCCGTATTTCTTCGGTGCGGTCGCTAAATGGAATTCGGATTGGCTAGCAGGACAACCAAGCGGGTTGTTTGTTGCCGCACGAACGGAAACTCCAATCGTTGGCCCGCTCATGGAAAACACCGCAGCTCCGTTCGTGATGGCTTGGGGCGGCATGCTGTTTGATTTGCTCATCGTGCCGGCCTTGCTGTACAGAAAGACTCGTCCTTTCGCCGTCTGCGCCGCCTTGGCGTTCCACCTCACCAACGCAACCATCTTCACCATTGGTGTGTTTCCCTGGTTCATGCTGGCCACTCTCTACGTTTTCTTTCCAGTAAACTTCATCCCAAAACTGCTTCGGATCAGACCGCGTTCATCGGCGCAACCCAATGAGTCTGACGGCAGCCGTCTGTTGGTTGGATTCGTCGCGACATATGTCGTTATCCAGCTGTTGCTTCCGCTGCGACCTTGGGTCCTGCCCGGCAACCCGAGCTGGAATGAACGCGGGCAGCGGTTTGCCTGGCGGATGATGCTCCGGCACAAGGATTGCCTGCTTTGGTTTAAACTGGAAACCGACGATGACTTTCGATTTGTTCCCGCCGGACAGGTCATGACTGTGAACCAGCAGAGGCGAGCACCTCGCGATCCCGAGCTAGTCCGCCAAGCGGCCGTGAAGCTTCAATCGCTCGTTCGGGAAAAGCTCGGTGTTTCGAACTGCCGCGTGTACGCGTTCAACCTCGTTTCATTGAATGGCAGGCCCGCGAAACCGATCATTGATCCCAATGTCGACTTGACGAAGGTTCGGCGGGGTTGGTTTGCGGACAAATGGGTACTTCAAGATCCGGGACCTCTTCCGGAAACGGCTTGGCGAGTGCCGTTCGATGATTGGTGGCGAAGCGTCCCAACGCCACAGCGTTTTTCGGGTCTAACGCTTCTCCGGCCGAGCGAAGCCCAAGCCATGTTCGAAGCTGACCTTCGAGCCCAGCAGAAAGCCGACCGCAACAACTGACACAACAACGCTCGTTTTTTATCAAGCCGAATGACAAGAGTGAGAGTGCTGGGACTCGAACCCAGGACCATTCGATTAAAAGTCGAATGCTCTACCGACTGAGCTACACTCTCAAGCGAAGAATTGGCGAAACCAACTTCCCCTCTGCTGTACCGAGTTCCCGATGTCTCGGTAACTGAAGCCGGCCAGCATGACACGTGGTCAATGGCCAGCGGAGCGGACAGGATTCGAACCTGCGGAACCGGTTTCCCGGTTCACCGATTTAGCAAACCGGCGCTTTCGACCACTCAGCCACCGCTCCGTCCCTCGCTAAAGCATCGGTGATTTGCGAGGAGTTCTTCACGCAGGATTGTGCGACATTCGGCGGTTTCTGACAAGCCATCCATGAACTCCGCAAGCATTTTCGTACCAACACATCGGAATCGCGTAGGGTTGCAAGCAGTGTGACTCGGTTAATCTCGATCGGGTTCGCCGATCTCAACACAATCGAATCCGGCGGCTCGGAAACGGTCGAAAACGCTCCGAGCTCGGAAAGTGCTCGTCGATCGGCAGATCGCCGACGCCTCATTCAGTCGTCCGAGAGGTCGATAAAGGCGTCGTCCGTGATCGCGATCTTGCTCAACTTCGTTCCGTCCTCTCGAACTTTGATCTTCAGCGTATGGTTGCCAGCTTCAAGGTCGAATTTCATTTCGTTGCGGTTCGATCCGTTGGTGACCGTTTGCCAGCGGAAGTCGTCTCCCGTGACATCGAGATGCCATTCAACCCAGTCGCCATCGTTGATCTGAATCCAGAATGAATTTTCGCTTGAGTTCGCCGCACTGACCAAAGCGTGCATCTCAAACGTACCCGCCTGATCGAGCGTGAAGTCAAAGCTGAGTTCCTCACCGGCAGGGGGTGCATGATAGAAGTTTCCAATGTCGTTTGCGACCAGAAACTCATTTCCATCGTCATCCACATCAACTTCCCACGCGCCTTCACGAGCCCCGTCGGTAGCGTCGAAGAAGATGGTGGTCGTGGAAAGCTTCGAAACCAGGAACTTGTCGAAACGCGTTCCGTCTTCACGAACCTTCAACTCGAGGGAATGTGAGCCGGCATCCAAGTCAAACGACACGGCGTCTTTGTTCCAACCGCTCGTTGCCTGGTGCCAGTCGTAATGGCTACCGGTGACCGGCGTGTGCCACTGGATCCAGTGACCACCGTCAACTCGGAACCAGACCGAGTTGTCCGCACTGTTGCCTGCTCGAAGAAGCGCGGACAACTCGTAGCGGCCGTCCTGATCGACTTGGAAATCGTAGGCGACCTTGCGTCCCGACGGGGGCCGGTTGTAGTAAGAGCCCGTTCCGTTGCGAGCGACCAAATACTGTCCGCCCGATGCATCGGAGTCATTCTTCACTTTCCAGGGCCAATCGATCCACTCGTAGTCTTCGGCCTCAAACATGACATCAACGGTGGCCTCGTAGAGGCCCGCATCAACTGAGCGAGTGACCTCGTGATCGGCAAGTTCGACCACATCGGTCAATCCCGTATTACGGTAGACATCGCTGTCGAGCGAATCGCTGACGTTTCCACGTTGTTGGGTGAAAACGAAGTCACTCGGTAAATCGAATCCGATACGGTAGCTGCCCCCTTCAAGACCATCGAATGAGTAGAAGCCGTCGTCATCGCTGGCAGTCGTCTCCAGAACGGTTCCTTGATCGTCGTAAAGCGTGACTTCGAGACCAGCAATGCCGTCTTCACCGCTATCTTGTTTGCCATCCCGATCGACATCGTTCCAGACGAAATCTCCGATGGAAGCGGACGGTGCAGGTTCCGGATTGGTGTAGTGGCTGGGGTCTGTATCCGTCACGTCGGCGGCATTCACGGTTCCAAGATTGCCGTAAACCCCTCGTGCCAGCGTATCGAACTTGAGCTTGCGGATCTTGAACTTGTCTTCGGGGGAGTGGTCCTCCACCGACGCAGCAAGCACCAGGACGTTGCCCGAGACACCCGAAGCATTAAAGTCGGCCCAGCGTGATGATTGGCTGGACGTGTTACTGACTTCATTGAGTGCCAAGCCTGCCAAGACGTCGTCGGCAAGTTGCAGCGGTCCGCTGGACCCGGACGGGCGACTGCCGATCCAAACAGAGAGGTCACTATCATCCACAACGCTATCCAAGAATGCGGCATCGACGATGACGTCTTCGGAGAATTCGAAGAGAACAAAGTTCAACTGCCCGATGTTGTCGACGCGATGCCGACTCCCAGAGCCGTTGCCTTCGCTACGGTCTGTGACGCCGAGACCGCTCGAGTAAGCTCCGAGGAAGGCGGTCGACCACTCACCGTTGTTGTCGCGACTGAATGCGGTTGCCGATACGTTGACGCCGCCAATCGTGTAGCTGCGGACATTGCCGTTTTCGCCATCGAGAGAGCTCGAGCCGGTCAGTGAAATGGTTTGCGTTTCACCCGCTGACGTAATTTGCTCCGCCGTCGAAGTGAATGAATACTCCCAAACTTCGCCCGGAGACAGCAATCCATCGCCGCCCAAGTCGGAGTCCGCAACCAGCGTAGGTGTGAAATCATCTGACTGATCCGCGGGAGTTCCGTTATCGTCTGTCACGGAGACTTCCGATTCGGCGAAAGACGTGGATCCGGTGTTGGTGACTAGATAGGTCCAGGTGACTTCATCGCCGGCTGCGATTTCAACAGCTTCTTCGGGAGCATCGGCGTCCACGCCGTTCGTCAGCTTCTCGATCTCGATCCCCGGCACACCCGCGACCGAATAATTCGCCGGGTCGTCGTCGGTGATGTCATCGCCGACGACGAATCCGAGATCATTGACCGGCGTTCCCGTTACAACGGCGGTGTTTGTGAACACTCCCTCTGCCGTTGCGATGATTTCAGCCGTAAATAACCAAACTTCATCGACATCCAGGCGGCCGTTGCTGTTGGTGTCGCCCGCGTTGAACTCGCCGATTTTGACGGGCGTCGCGGCGAAGTCGTCGGAGGTGTCCGCAGGCGTCGCGTTGTCGTCGATGATGGCATCATCCGTCAGGAATAAGCCGATGTCTCCCGGATTCGAAACCTCGTATTCGAATTCAATCGTTTCACCAATAAGGAACTCTGGTCCAGGGCCAGTGTTCGCATCGTCACAGATCCTCTCAGCCGAGAACGACGTGTATTTGAGATTCGTGATAGCACCACTGCTCACAAAGTCGACGGTCATCTCCGTTACGTTATTGACGTTAATGTCAAGCCGTTGGAAGCTGTTGTTGCCGGCTGTAGGAATCGCGATCGTTTGAGTACCCAGTTCGGTCGTCAACGTTACGACCGAGCCTCCTGACTCGTCGTTGTCGATATCTAGCAGTTCGAGGAAATCAATCGTTACTGGTTCTTCGAACGAAAAGGTGAACGTGCCGCCCTGAGCGTCGTCGTCAGGATCAGACGTATCACCGTCTTCGCTGATGATCAGAATATTGCCTAGCGCATTCTCATTGGTTGCACCACCACTACCAACGCCTGGGCCGCCAAAGACTGTGTTGGGCGTTCCCAAGTCGAGATCGCCACCACTGGGTGCGGCCGAATCAAAAATCATCGCTCGGTTCCCAGCATTCGGATCACGGTTGCTCTGCGCCGAAATCACGACTCCGGGAAACTGCGTCGAGACAATCGTTCCGGCCGCGGGGCCGTCGAAGTCGACGTGGTTCATTTCGGCTGTCGTCACGAACTCACAAACATGCTTTACGAGCATAATGTCTGGGTTGACGGTTTGTCGAATTCCGGCGTCCCACGTCAAATCACTTTCGCCACCGTCAAGCGTGGTCACGATCGCCAAACCGCTTACCGGATCGGCATCGCTGTCAACCGCATCGTCTGTTCCCTGATCTTGGTCCGTGAACTCAAATCCTGCGGGCAGCGTCGAGGAAACAAACTCTACGAAGTAATCATCAGCTGCAAGTTCGTCGAAGAGGTAGAAACCGTCTTCGCCATTCAACTCCGCCGTGACCGTCGATTCGACAAATTCATCTGTGTTCGTATCTGCAATGCCATCGCCATTATCCCGGTACAAATTGACGGTGACGCCGTTCACACCCGTCGCGCCGTCGTCCTGCAGACCGTTAAAGTTTGCATCGACCCAAACAAAGTTCCCCAGCTCAGCGGTTGCCGGATTCACGGCAGGATCGACCGGGGCAACGAAGGCTTTGTTGCCACCGCTAAAGTCGGTATCGAAAGACCCGGTGAATGACGAATTCTCGCTGTTGAGGGTGATGCCAATTTCGTCGCCAGCGAAGTATGCCGGTATCGCGGCATTGAGGTTCGTTACCCCCGGTTGAGTGAGGAGACCTCCGGTGACGACCAGACGCACTTCATAATTGTCAATCGTTGTCGGCGACCCATCCTCAAACCCGAAGTCAATAACGTTTCCTGTCAGCAGAACCCCGTCAACATCGACCACGGGCGGGAACTCAATCGGAAAGTCGAAATCGATACCGCCGGTCAATGTGAAGTCATTCGCATTCGATGAATTCCCCGCGAAATCACCGTTGGAATCGACTTGAAATTCCAGCTCGAAATCACCCAGTTCCCAAACAGGAATCGCATCGGTCTCGTTCAATTGCACGTCGAGCGACGTCGCGTCGGCGCGGAAGGTGTCCGTGCCGGCATCGTAAGAAACGGACCCGGTGCTATTCGAAAAGATCCGCGGGAATTGCAGCTCCAAACCAAGTGCGGCCAAAACGCGTCGGTCTTCGAGATTCTGCACCAGCAGCCGGCGACGATGAAGTTGGGAAGATGTGGGAGACTGTTTACGCGCCAGTGATTTAAGTCGATCAAGCATTGTGTGTAGCCATACGGAAGGCGGTGACTCTCAGCGATGGCTGAGAGCCCAAGTCATGGAGGGACGAAAAAAGAAGGTGTCGGGCCCGTGAGAGGCCCGGGACGCCGGACGTTAGCTGCCGGTCATGCGATGGACTCGACTTCGTCTTCGGAGCGTCGCTACCAAGAGTGTCATGCCGAACAGCATTGCGGTTCCTGGCTCAGGAACTACTGAAGTAACGTTTCCGCTACCCGGAGCACTGGCCCCCATCGAGAAGCTGTTCCAAGTCGCCGAGTTGTTGATACCGAAAGATCCTCCAGCAGAGCTCACATCCCCGTTCAACTTCAGCTCAAAGGGCCCAAAATCACTTTGAAGGAAGCCCCCGTTTGCCCTGCCGTCAAATTCGGCAAACAACCGTGTGGCAGTCAGGCTAGACGTGAGTTCGCTGAAGCTACCAGAAAGCAAAGTCCCCACCTGTGACAGGTTCTCTATGCTGCGTCCGACGACTGAAAACTGTCCGTCAAACAGATTGCCAGAATTATCGATTGTGGCAGTCAGCGTAAACGATGCTGACTCGCTATAGGAGTCCGTACTGAACAACCGGTAACGATCCTTCGAGCCTCTGACCAACTCAACCGCTCGACCGTCAAGCCGAAACTGTTGCGTCGTCGCGTCGTAGCCGCCTTGCAAATTCACGACGGTAATGTCCGGTAGCATTCCAGCTCCGCACGGAATTACTGATGCAAAAGCGATAAATCCAACCCATCCCAGGCGTGCAGCGGTCATTGTCCAAACCTTTTGTGCAGGCAATCCAGTGAAAAATTCAGGGGATGGTCGTCATCCCTCCCGGCGAGTGGTATCGAATATAATGCCAGTAATAGTGAATGCAAGTTCACTAAACTAATTATGTCCACTCATTTCGAAGCCGCGAATCCAAGGGAAGTTGCTCTTCCATTAAAATCACTTAAGGGCTGCTGTGTCTGATTTGGGCCAAAGATGAATTCAGCGCGCACGGCATTCGTTTTGCCCGCGGGTTTGCAGGAGTTTCGTCGACCTGAACGATGGGACTCAGACGAGACCACGCAGGTAGTCGCCATAGCTATTGCGATAGTCGTCCGCCAGACTGATCAATTTCGCTTCGTCAATAAAACCCGCAGCGAAAGCGATTTCTTCCAGGCAGGCAATCTTGAGCCCTTGTCGTTTTTCGACGGCGGCGACGAAGTTGCAGGCATCGATGAGCGAATCCTTCGTGCCAGTATCCAGCCACGCAAATCCCCGAGAGAACAACTCGACGGTTAGATCGCCGCGATCAAGGTAGGCACGATTCACGTCGGTGATTTCTAGCTCGCCACGAGGAGACGGCTTCAGATTCTTTGATATTTCGACGACATCGTTGTCATAGAAGTAGAGCCCCGGTACCGCGAAATTGCTCTTCGGCTCGTTCGGCTTTTCTTCCAGCGAAATCACTTTCCCGTCGGCGTCGAACTCAACCACGCCATACCGTTCGGGATCGGTGACGCGGTAACCAAAAATCGTGGCCCCTGATTCCTTGCGTGCCGCATTCTCCAAGCTCGCACGGAAGCCGCGTCCGTAAAAGATATTGTCGCCCAGCACCAATGCGACTCGCTCGTTTCCGACGAAACCTGCGCCAATCACGAATGCTTGTGCTAAGCCTTCGGGTTTCGGTTGTTCGGCGTAAGAGAGATTCATTCCAAGATCCGACCCGTCACCAAGCAAACGCTCAAATGCCGGCAGGTCGTGGGGAGTCGAAATGATCAGGATGTCCTTGATTCCCGCCAACATCAGCGTCGACAGTGGATAGTAAATCATCGGCTTGTCGTAGATCGGTAGCAGTTGTTTGCTAACCGCGCGGGTGATCGGATGGAGCCGCGTTCCTGAGCCTCCTGCAAGGATAATGCCTTTCATAATGGTTTAGTTGTTCGAAGAGACAAGGATAAGTGAACGGTCGATACGCATCCGCCGCAGGCTGCCAATTTGCGCGAATCAACCGCGGCTAGCGCCGTGCGGCTCATCGTTGTCCCACCTGAGCGGAATGGCGCTAGACTCCGGCCTTTGAACTTGCACGGAACAACGGAGGCTGGCGCCGTTCGGCTCAATACCAAAGTGGATCGTTGATGAATCACTTTCTTAGAATACCCATCCACCTTACGCATGCCAGCCCAGCATCTCGGGATCAATAACAGACTTGATTTTCGTATCATCACGATGGAGCGTGACGGCGCCTTTGCCTATGCCAACGTTTCGGCCCGCCGCCATTGCTCCAGTGACCGAATGATCGCGTCCTCGACACCACTCATTTGAATGCCGGTCGCCAGCAACTTATCATTTTCCATCACGCAGTTTGATCGTGGTGTCTTGGCAGCGATCTTCATGAAGGACTCTTCGCTTTCAAAGAAAACAAATTCCCTTTCCGGCTCAAGGTGTTCCTTAATCAACTCGCAAACCCGTTGAGTTGTAACGCTTCCGGTGTTGGTAACGTTGTAGGTCCCGAATGGAACGCGTTTGGTCCAACAATCGATGCATGCACCGACGAATTCTTCCAGGTGCGAAATGGAGTTCTCTGCTTCCAAAAGCTTCTGGTAGTTCATCAACTTGCTGAGGTAGTTTCTCGGTGAGTCGATGTTGTCGAAAGGAATCCGCAGCCGCCAAACGAACACGTCTTCACGGCCTTCCAAGCATTCTTCGCCCAGTGCTTTGCATCCGCTGTAAAAACTGCAGTTGTCGGTTCGAAAGCAGAAGTTAGGAGCGTCGGATTCGTTGAAACCACGACCGCTTTCGTGTCGACCGGTGTAGATACAACCGCTGGAGACATGCCCCCATGGGATACCCGCTTCGGCACACGCTTCGGCGATCGTTCCAGGTAGAACCGCGTTGCCCGCCAGGCATTCCGCCCGATGCAATTCGCAGGCATCAACATTCGGCTTCCCGGTGTAGCCGGCCGAGTTGATGACAAAGTCCGCGTCGGATTCCCGCAGCAACTTTGCCAGCGTTTCTCCGTCCGTGTAGTCGACTTCGGATCGCGAGACGTTTCGAAATGCCAAGTCGCGGTTCCGGAGTGCGTCCGCGAAAGCTTGTCCGACGTAGCCCGTCCCACCAAGTAACAAAATCATGACTTGTTTTTTTCCGAAGTTTCGCGTCCAAACGGACCAACTCGCCAAGAGCCTCGTCCCATCCAATCCAACTCATCTCGTAATCGAACCGTAGCGGAAGCCGCCCAGGCTTTCGGCCCACCGGGATGCTTCCTCCCATCCAACTAAACCGTAACGGAAGCCGCGCAGGTTTTCGGCCCACACTCCTAACTTGATCCCGTTCCAATTCTTTGCAACCGATAGTCTCCAGAGAGGATCGATTGCCACCACGATTCCTGTTCCAAATACCAGGTGACCGTTTTTCGAAAGCCACTTTCGAAATCCTCAGCCGGTTCCCAGCCAAGCTCACGTTTAATCTTCGAAGCATCGATCGCATAACGGAGATCATGTCCGGGCCGATCGGTCACAAACGTGATCAAATCAGAATAGGGCTTTCCGCTTGCGGCCGGTCGAAGCTCGTCGAGCAGGCGGCAGAGCATCTGGACCAAGTCCAGGTTTGTTCGTTCGTTGTTTCCCCCGACGGTATACGTCTCGCCGATCTTGCCGTTCTGCAGCACCGTCGAGAGCGCAGTACAGTGATCCGTGACATACAGCCAGTCACGAATGTTTTCCCCCTTGCCGTAAACAGGGATCGGTTCCTCGCGAAGGCATTTAAGGATCACAACTGGAACCAGCTTCTCTGGAAATTGGAAGGGCCCGTAATTGTTCGAGCAATTAGTCACCAAAACGGGCAACCCGTAGGTATCGCCCCAGGACCTCGCCAAATGATCAGACGCAGCTTTGCTGGCCGAATAAGGCGAATGCGGATTGTAGGGAGTTAATTCGCTGAACGCCGGTTCTTGGCTCGTCAACGAACCAAAGACTTCGTCGGTCGAAACGTGCAGGAAGCGAAACCGGTCCGATTCTTCGTCGGAGAGTCCGCGATAGTAACCAAGAGAGGCCTGTAGGAGGTTGAACGTTCCCACGACATTTGTTTGGACAAACTCTCCCGGACCATCGATTGAACGATCCACGTGCGATTCGGCTGCAAGATGCATCACGGCATTGGGCTGGTATTGGTCGAAGACGTTTCGAAGCCCATCCGCATCGCAAAGATCGATTTGCTCGAATTGATGTCTTGGGTCGCCCTGAAGGTCGGAGAGTGATTCCAAATTTCCCGCGTATGTAAGTTTATCGACTGTAACAACTTCGTCGCCGAGTTCCTTCACAAGATGACGCACGAGGTTTGAGCCGATGAAGCCTGCTCCGCCGGTTACGATAATACGCATGAGGGATCGCTTGATTGAGATTGAGGATAAGTTCGATCAAAGTTCTTGGAACGATCTAACGATCACGAAATTGCTCGTCGGCTCCCTGAGCCACAAGAATGCACAGCATGGTTCCACATATGGTCAAGGTGAAGACTCGCGCGAGAGAAACTCAGAGAAACCAAGTTCACGAGCCATGCTCCTCAACTCGGCAAATTCGAGAGGATGCAGCGAATTCGGCGGAATCCCATTTTCGACGGCTCGTTTGAGCACCACGGCAGCCTCGCCGTTCCGTTCTTGTTGGTTTAAGGCCATGGCGAGGTGAATCTGCCGCCCTACGGTACTGCGTGACCGGAGTGCTTCCCGGAAGTCTGACTCAGCCTTGGTCGAATCACCGAGAGCCAAGAAAACGACACCTCGCGTATCCAGCAGTTCGTCAATCGCCGAAGCTTCTTGTCTCGCCAACTTCAAAGCTTCGTCAATGGACTCGAGTGCGAGTTCGAGATCATTTTTGGTAACTGCGAGTAATACGGCGAGATTGTTAAGCGATGGAACCGAGTCGGGATTCAGCTCCAGCGCATTTTGGTACAACCGAGCGCCTTTCTTCCATTTCCCATAGCGACTGGCAAAGTCAGCGATTGTCCGGTACGCATCACCCGTCTTTAGGCCGCGTTCGGCATCCAGTTCGGTCGCGCGATCCAATAACCCATCAACCAATCGTTCGTCCCATGGTTCGGAAGAGATCGCTACTTGGCAAAGTGTTGCTAGGGCCTCAACCGTCAATGTCTTCAAACTCTCAGCAGCGGCATCGAAGTCGCCGCGTTCGATGTGCAATCGCGTTAGAAGAGCCGCCGCAACCGGATCCGCCGACGAATTTGCCTCGAGCCATCTTTGGGAGGCATCAAAAAGCTTGCGACTATCTGCCTTCGATCCGGCATCATTTGCGAGACTTGTCGCATAACGTCTCGCTGCTTCCGCAGCCCACACAACTTTTTCTCGTTGGCCGGACGAATAAAGCTGCTCTAAAACTTCGAGCAGCTTTGTGTAGCTAGCAGACGTAAATAACAGACGAGATTCGAGTGTGGCGACGATGCTCCATTCGGCATCTTGTTTACGGATGCGTGCCAAAATATCGGAAGCAGCGGCGAATTCTCGATTTCGAATGAGGAAGTCGCAATGACTCGCAAGAAAAGAGAGGTCAACTGCAGCCTCGCCCGCGAGCAGATCATTCGTGATCGACCGATAGCTCTCTTCAAACTCCAGACGACGATAAAGCTTCGCCAAAGAAAGTGAATCGTCCGAATAAGGACCCTGACCCGATGTAATTCGCTCCAGGATCTTGACAGATTCCAACAAGGATTCCTCCGTGCCCTCCAATTCCAAGACGGCCGCCAAAACACGCTGGTCTTCACGTTGCTCCCCGACGTCCGCTCGATTGGCTGCGATCAACTCTTTCGCATCACTGAAAGAGCCGCCACTCCGCTCTTGGGCGAGAACGAGCGCGAGTCGACGGCGTGCCCAGACGCGATCTTCGGGCAGCGATTCCGGCAGTCCCGCGATCATCTTTTCGAGGAATGCAACGGCTCTCTGACCCTGCCCTAACTCCAACAAAAAGTCAGAGTACTCGCGAAGGACGGCGGGATCATTGCCGTTTCTCTCCAGAGCGAGCTCGAAGTGAGTTGACGCTTTCTCTGGGTCGTTACTGGCCCGGTAACAGATCGCCAAGACCAAGTCCACATGGTCGTCGTCGATCTTTGCTTTTGCCTCCTCGGCCAAGTCACCCAACGCATCCTTCCGATCTGACAGCCTAAGAAGCTGTACCAAAGCAAGCCATCCGTCGACACGATTCGGTTCCGACCGAACCGCTCTTCGAAACGCCTCCCGTGCGGCCACGGAGTCATCTACGATCGCGTAGATTCTTCCAAGTTGCAGCCAATCCTCGAATCGATCCGACTCTTCGGCCTTCAGTGCCGCGAACCGAATCGCGCGATCGTACTCCTGGAGCCCCACTGATACCTCTGTCGCGACCTGACTGACATTCAGGTAGGACTCGACGCGTTCCGACTTGAGTAGTCGCAGAACCTGTTCCGCTTCGATGAAACGTCGCTGGGAAACGAGAGCGGCCAGCGTCTTCGTTGCAATCGCCGGGTCGCGATCTCCCAGCTTGATAGCCTGGACGTAGTTGGTTGTCGCAGTGCGATCTTCCCCAAGTTCGGTATAGATTTCACCGCGTAATCGGGAGATCAATTTCCAACGCGGCCGCAGCAAAGAGGCTTTGCTCA
Organism: Planctomycetota bacterium; assembly: GCA_039025515.1. Taxonomy (GTDB): domain Bacteria; phylum Planctomycetota; class Planctomycetia; order Pirellulales; family Pirellulaceae; genus Stieleria. Next base: position 13,093 of record JBCCOI010000022.1, on the reverse strand, counting down.
GGACGTCGATTGCCTTATCGAGGGAGTCACGCTTCAACGTTTCGTCAGAATCTTCTTTCCCTTTCAGAAGTGAGAGAAGCGCCTCGCTAATCATCCAAAGCGGACTTTCGCCATTGGACTGAAAGAGACGGTCGCTGATTCGAGCGAGGAATTGATGGTCGCCTGTGATGTAACCCACTTCCATCATCAGCAAATTGATCGTTAAATCGTTTTGTCCCGCTTCCGTTTCGATCGATGTCTCCAAGATGTTTCGAGCGCCATCATACTTTTCGAGCAGAAAGAGTAACTTGGCAAGTCGGACGGCCAAATCGATTCTCGTGTTGGCGTCCCAGGTCTGCGGAACACGCGCGAGGTCAACGATTTCATCGACATAAGAGGTCTCGCGTTTTGTCAGAAGCACGGCCCGCTTCAGTCGAAGCTCGGGAGAATCCGTTCCTGCCGCGACCGCTCGCTCGCAAACGGCACTAGCCTGATCCAATTTGTTTTGGCGAATCAAGACTTCGGCCAAGGCACTTGTCACGTTACCACGCGGATTCGGACCGTTTTCTTCAAGATATGAATTCAGAACGTCCTCGGCATCATCAAACCGCTGATCGGCCAAGCTCCGCTCTGCCCGCAAAACGGACACCTGATCGGACATCGACTTGCTGCTTAGCAATGACAAGACTCGATCGAACTCACTCCAATCCCGTCCCGACACGTCGAGCCGCGAAATCTGAAGAAGCAGTGACTTTGCATAGGCGACGAGCGTAGCAGCCGACGAATCTGCACCGGCGAACCGGCTGAACTCGACAACCGCTTCGTTGACGCGTCCGAGTTGGAGCAATTCGATTGCCAGCTTTTCTCGCGTGTTTACCAACGATGGATTTGAATTCGATGTCGCTCTAAGAAGAGTAATGGCTCGGGTTGGGTCTCCTGTTTTTCGATAGCACTCCGACAACAAAAGGTCGAGGTCGGGGAATTGTAACGAACCATCTGAACCGGCTTTGAAATCCTCGATACGATTCAGGGCTTCTTCCCATCTCGATGAGCGAACCAAGTATCGGGCTTCGAGGCGAGTCAATCTGAGATCGTCTGGCTTTCCTTTGCGGATCTCAACAAGAAGTTGCTGAACAGCTTCGAGATTGTTGCGGGAAAGTTCCAATTCAGCCAAAGCAAATAGAAGAGCAATGTCGCGACCGACTCGGTCGATACCGCGCTTCAATGAGTCGTATGCGGCACCCTCACTACCCGTCTTGAGATGTAATTCTGCAGCTAGAAGGTATGGCGTTGACGAATCCGGGGACTGCGTCGTGGCCAACTCAATTTGGTCGCGGAGAGATTGCGGGTCGCCCCATGATTCGAACGATTTTATCGCGAGATAAATCGCCTCGACGCTCCCCGGTTCGCTTTCAAACGCCAACTCTAGGTCGTTCACTGCTGCCTGTCGAAGTGACGGGGACTCATCCTGTTGTTGCCGCTCCGCTTCTTCGATCAACCAGCCCGCCCTCGCGATCAGAGCGGTGGCGGAACGATCGGAACTCTCAACGAGGCGATCAATGATCGACAGTTCCTCGTCAGGATCGCGAGGATCTTTCTTGGAGAGCAAAGTTACCAATTCGGAGGCATAACTCGCGTTTTCGGGAGCCATGGCAGAAGCTTTGCGGAAGTCAGCTTCAGCACCGCGACTATTTCTCGTCTTCAAAAAGCAGCCGCCTCTCCACCAAAACAGTTCCGCATCATCCGGATTCTCAGGAAGCAACTCATCAGAGATCAGCTGTGTAGCGTATTCAAAACGTCCGAGCACGATTGCGGCTTTCGTTAACTGCCGCTTCCCGGCGGCGTTTGGGTCGAGACGACGAGCACTTTCAAGCTGAAGAAACGCCCGGTCTGGTTGGCCGGCATCTAGCAGGCAGATTCCAAACTCCGAACGAATGTCCGCCTCCTGGGGTTTTAATTCGAGATAGCGATCGTAATGGCGACAGGCCAAGGGTAGGTCGGGAACCTCGCGAGCTTTCCTCGCGAGCTGTAGAAGAGTCTCCGCCGAGCGAGGCACCTGCAAACGATGCACAAAGAAAATGACCGCCGAGAGTCCTAGCACTATCGCCAGAAGGAAAAGAAGAAGCGGTATTCGGACTCTCATCAGTAAGCTCTTACTCTCCCGAAGCCGAAGCAAACTGCCATTCTACGATTTCGCCGACAAAATCACCGCCCGTTTCAACGGCTTCATCAATCGAGTTAGCGTAAAGTTGTAAGAGTACCTTCATGATTCCGTCTGAACTCGGTCCGGAAAAAGCATCCTTCAAGCTGACTCCGCTCGACTCCGTAAAGACTCGATCACCCGACTGATACCAATGAATGGTCGCAATACGGCTCGACCGCTTCTGGTAGAGAATGACTTCGGCATTGATCAATTGACTCCCCGACTGAAACGGAACAGCCCTACGCTCAAGAATCTCCCACCCCGCTGCTGGATAGCAAACCTGCGGGTGGTGTGGGGCAGCTCCCCGAAAAACCGGATCCGTAAAAGACGCAATATGAAGACCAACGCGAATGTCTTCAGCATTGGTGTAGATCCGATCCACATGGCAATCTGCGCCGAGGACTAAGTCAATTTCCTCAGAAACGCCGGTAATCTCGCCAGTCCATCGACCGAGCTTCAGCGGCACAGTCTCAGGGTTCGCATCTGGCGAACGCATTCCCGTGCTGAAGCGAGACTTCGCCGCCAGCGTTAACGTGAAGCAAGTCGCAAGTGTGACGACAAAAATAACAGCTTTCCACTTCTCCACGACAAATCCATACCTGACACACGCTAGTTTGCTTCAACCAAATGATCAGACGCCGGGACGCAATAGTACTCATCCTGATAATAGGTGCTAGACTCTCCGATCACGATCGTTCCAATCAGCTTCGCTCCAAATTCACGAAGATAGCCACAAGCCTTCGAAGCTGCCTTCAACCTGGAACGGTCCCTCATCAAGGTAAGAATGACTCCGTCACAATAAGCTCCAACAATTCGGGCATCGACAACGGGAAGGACGGGACAGCTATCAACAATTACGATATCGAACTCGCTTCTCAGGCTTTCGAAAAAAGGGTCCAGTTCACTCTCCGACGCGCCTTCATGAAGCTTTACGCCGTGGTTGCCAGCCGCGAGGACCTTCAAGTCAGGATCTCTCGAAGACTGAAGCATTTGGTCCAAATCAGCACCCAAATAGAGCATCTCTTTCACTCCGGGGGCTCGCCGCACATCGAAATGACGATGCACCTTGGGTCGCCTGAGGTCGAAGTCCACGATCACCACACGTTTGCCGGCACGCGCAAGACTTTCCGCTAATCGACACGCCGTCGTCGTCTTGCCCTCTCCGGCAACAGCACTCGTAATCATGAAAACGCTGTGACCCATAGTTCGAGATTGATGCAGAACCATCCTCGCCGCTGCGTCCAAAGACTCGATCAGCTCAGCCCGCTTCTTCTGGCCCCTGAGTGACAGCTTCGTCGAAGGAACATCCATCAAACGTTGAGAGACTCTAGGCACCGTTCCGAGTGTTGATACCGCCAGTGCGCTACTTGCAGAATCAGCAGAATCGACGTTACGTCGCGCTAAATCCCACCCACCGAAGAAGACGAAGGGTAGCACGAATCCAACAATCGCGAGTCCCCCGGTTGCGGTCAGCCGCTTCTTTAACTGGGGTGGAGAAGATTCCGTCGGCATCGCGATCAGATCGATACTCGAACGCTGTTCCAATTCGATCATGGTCTTCTCGATCTCAGCCGAAATCGTTTTGAGGGTCTCCTCGGAAGTGGCAATCTCGTTCCGTTGAAATTCCAAATCGATTGACGATCGTCCGAGTTGCCGGAACGAGTTCTCCAATGCTCCTATCTTCTCGACAAGAACACCCTGCTGGTAACTCAACGACTCGATCTTTGCCTCCGTCGCTGCGATAGCCGTCTTCAAAGGATCATCGATCCCGACGAATGTCTCATCACCCTCAAGTCGACGTTGCCACGCTATCCGCTCCATCTCGTAGTCTATTCGATCCTGAAGAAGCCGGTCGAGGATAACCTTTTGCCGCTCAAGACTCTGAGTTTCCGGGTGATTTCTCCCATAGCGGGCTTTGGCCGCACTGATCCGGGAATCCAATTCCGTGACTCGCGACTGTGCTTTTAGGACCTCAGGCGAATAAATTTCATGGGGCAGCACAATGTCACCTTCATCCTCGCCTGCTTGACCCGCTGACGAAGTGCCTGCAGAGATATCGTCTTCCGACCATTTTTGCCCCGATGCTGCGAACCTGGTTTGCAGCACTTTGAGCTCCCCCTCGGCTTGTAAAAGTTGGAACTCAGTGGTGTGCAAGTTTGTGAGCATCGACCCAAATTGCTGCAATTTTGCCTGCTGTTCCAGTGTTAGGGATTCGGCGTCACCAGCGCCGTGTTCGCTGACCATTTCTTTCAGCTCGGTACGAAGCGAACGAACGATTGCCTGTTTTTTCTCGCGTGCTGCCCGAAGAGTGTCTAGCCGCTCTAGACGGTTGTTCCGTTCCTCAAGCACCACCTCATCCAAGTAGGAACGGACGACAGCCTCCACCAATGCAACACAATCGGTTGGCGAGACAGTCCCAATTGACACCTCCATAATCTCGCCGTCGCCTGGAAACTCGACATTGAGCTCTTCCTGAAGCCAGCGGACCGGATCTGCCTGCTCCCTGACTGTCTTGAGCCCTGAGACTCGTTCGTCGCGCAAGGCCGTGCTAAGCACCAAAGGGGTGCGGAGCAACTGAGCCTGCGTGCTCTTATAGACCGAGAAAGATCTCCCGCCGTAGATCTGATCAGCAGTTTGAAAGAGTAGCGGGGTCGTATTTGCTTCCAAGCGGAGCGAGGCCACAGCGGAATGATTCGGTACGATCAACTTCCACGCCAGAAACGCAAGAACACAGGATCCCACGAGTGCGATTGGCAGCGCCGCTTTCCAACACCGCCTGAGAGAATGCAAGGCGGAGAGCGGATTAAACACTACACCTTCATCGGAGTCGGTAGCGTAGGCCTCCGGCTCCAATCTGGTTTCCTGAAGCTGCGTGCTGTTGGCAATCATGGAATTTACCCGATGGTCATTGATGTACCCGCCACACTTCTAGGAGAAAACACGCACGCAATAGACGCGGCGAGAATCCTCGAACATGCAACGTGTCGATGGCCCTAACGCAAGGACGCATTTCGGTCGAGTAGTATAACCCCTCCCCCAAATGTACAAGTGTTTTTCTATACAGGCCGGCCTAATGTCCAACTGTGATCCGCTAGTGATCCGCTACGGCGATCAATCGCTCGGTTCAAACTCAAATAGCTGGCCAAAAATCCAGGACATGAGGGCAAAAAGGGCAAGTCCAAGCGCAAGCATTGCCCATCCGCTTAGGTCGTGTGCCAGGTGCCAAGTCAAACCTCGATCGAGTTGCTCGCTAGCCACTCCCATCAACGTGACACGCATCACATTCGCGAGAATGGAAATCGGAACCGAGGCGAGCAAAATGAATGGACGGAAAATGGACCTTGGCCGGGCGATCAAGCAGTAGGCAACGGCGATCGCTACAAACGCCGTAAACATCCGGATCCCACTGCAAGCCTCCGCAACCCCGATGGAATCTTCGGCTAGGTGGATCACATTACCCTCAGCGACCGCTGGATACCCGAGCAGCTGTAGCGTAAAGACGCTCGCCGCCGTGGAGATCGACTGCAGTCCAGACCGGACTACTGCAGCGATCACGCCTGGAAGTGGAATCATGAAAAAGAGGAACAAAATGCCAGGCGAAGCGCGAAGAGCTACGGACCTCGAGAAACAGATCCAGGCAAGCCCGAAGAGAACCGGCGGAATCGTCGCCAGTTCAACGGTCGTGATTGAAAACGCAATACCCAGAAGCCGAAGGACGAGCGCGATCAGAACGATTGCCACTCCAGCCATATAAACGAGTGGCCCGTCTTCCTCCTGTGGGAGTGTCGTTTTTGAGAATCCTGCGAATCCGATCCATATCGCAACAAACGGAATGAGAAATCCGTGCTGCTGACCAGGATCTCGACTCCAGCGACCCACCATCCAATGCAGCACATCGAGATAGAGCAAGACGATCGTGATCACAGCCCAAATTGCCAAATGAACTTTGGTCGGATTGACGTGATCGATCTCAGAGACCCGCTGTCGGCCGAAGAATTCCAGTATTTTCAATTTTCTCCTGCCTTCGAAAATTCTGGACAGTTAAAACGTCATGATCGAACTGACTGCGGGGCGGTAGTGTACGTCGGTATCCAGGAATTTTGCAGTCTCTTTTGAGCACAACTTGAGTAAGCTGCCGTTAATCGGATGTGGAAAGGTAATTCCGACCAAAAAATCGGCTTTTTCGGAATTCTTGGGCTGCCCCTCGCCTTCTAAGGCTCCCCTAAGGGGGTAATGGTATCCAATAGCCCCTTTCCGGATAATGAATTCTTGACCACCTGTTTTTCGTGGTTATCTTCCCAGTCCATGAGGGCGTACGCCCCGAGTTGGGAAATCGAATTCACATCCAAAGAGTGGTTGCATGTCCATTGCCGGGGACTTTCCCTTCGGAGAAAGCGGTGAGCTCGCTGAGCAGAGTTCTCGCTATCCACGTCTAGATGCCGTTGATCGGCATACGGCTGAGACACTGAACCGGGTATTTGAAAGGAGCGATGGCTTCACTCGGGGATCAACTCGGCTGGCCGATCTCTCCATCGTCCAATCTGCTTCATCCGGCATTCCTCTCGCTGCTTGTGATTGCCTCGCCACGCTGCTGGGCATGCTGGTGGGCAATGTAATTGTTAGTTTGTTTCAGGGTGACGGACTGGACCTATTAACCGTCTGCGTTTCGTCGCTCGTCGTCCTGCCAGTAGCCCAGTTGGCTGGGCTGTATCCGGGGATTGGCCGGAACCCAATCGTTGAGTTCCGCCAGATCGCCAGGTCGATGGTGATTTGTTCAATTGTATTCGCTGCGGTCGGTTGCGTCGCGAAGCCGGAGTTCTGGGCAACGTTCGCGCTCGCAGGGTGCTGCGTTTTTACGATTTCATTACCGGTTACTGTTGTCGCGCGAGATGTTGCTAGACAGCTGCTGAGCCGATTCAAGGCCTGGGGCGTTCGCACCCTGGTTGTCGCCGAACCGGATACTGCGAAGCAAATCTTCAGGAGGCTCGTCCGCGACGGTAAAGAGGGTTTTCAGCCCATCGCAGTACTACTGGATTCCGAAATTTATGGCGACCGAAGAAGTGATTTCTACCAAGGTGGGATTCCAGTTTTTGATCTAAGCCAGGCTGCTTCGGTTGCCAATCGCTTGGGAGTGACCCACGTCATCGTCTCGAGCGACGCAGGTAGCTCATTGCTGCAGCGTTGGCAGGCGAAACTGCGTGCCGTCCCCAACCGTATTTTCATCTCTCCCGAGCAGTTCAATGTTGGAATTTGGGATCATGTTTACAGCGTTGGGTCTAGCAATGGCTTGAGACTGTCGGGCGTGCACCCAAATTCGGTAAAGCTGGTCATGAAGCGGTGTGGAGATGTGGTGTTGTCATCCATAGCCTTGGTTCTGGGTGCACCGTTCCTTCTAACCTGCAGTTTACTCATTAAGGTCACATCGAAAGGTCCTGTCTTCTACGGTCAAAAGAGACTCGGCAAGGGTGGCCGTGAGTTTACAGCGTGGAAGTTCCGGACCATGGTCGAAGACGCCGATGGGGTACTAGAAGAATACCTGGCGGCAAACCCAGAGGCCGCTGAGGAGTGGGAGCGTACCCACAAGCTTTCGAAGGACCCGCGAATCACGTGGATCGGACGCTTTCTGCGGAAATCGAGCCTCGATGAAATTCCCCAACTCTGGAATGTGATCGTCGGTGAGATGAGCTTGGTGGGGCCTCGCCCGATCGTGGATTCACCGCAGTACGACGGCATCTACGTGTCTCAGTATCCAGCCGAGTTCGAAGCTTATAAATCTGTGCGGCCCGGCCTGACGGGCATGTGGCAAGTTCGCTGTCGCAACCGTGAGGTTTACGACATGCGAATTTTTTATGATATGTACTATATCCGAAATTGGTGCATATGGCTTGACTTGTATTTGATCATGAGAACGATCAAGACTGTGCTAGGGGGGGAAGGCTCTTAATGCTTTCTCATCATCTGTGCATCCCTGTTTGACCGTCTTTGCAGCAATGCAGTAGACCGATATTTTCTACCGTATGAATCGCTGGAGTCCGCGGCGGAACGGGCTTCGAAGCTTTGTGAGTATTTTGAACGAGAGAATCCATGGGCTTTCAACGAAGACGTCGCAGCAACAAGTTCGTTCACAAAGGTTTCCAGCGACTTGAAGCGAGGCGGCGTCTACGGGTTGAGCTGCTGGAAGCTCGCCGAGTATTGACAGGCGTTCCAGGTAGCCCCGTCCTCGAACTGGATGCTGAAGTTGGCATCGTTGATACTTCTGGGCTGGTCAGCGAGTGGCAGGATCAGTCCGGGAGTGGGAACGATGTCTTTTCTGTCGGCTCACAGCGTCCGTTGGTTGGAGCAGCCACAACTCCGACTGGATTGGCAGCTGTTAGTTTCGATGGAATTAATGATCGACTACTGCGTGATTTGGGGGCTGCAGGTGGCATCACTGGGCTACCCGAGGGTAACGGGGAACGTTCGTTGTTTCTCGTGGCTCGATTCCATGATGCCAGCGCGACTGGCGGTGTCACGTACGGCTCGACCGGCGTTGGAGAATCGTTCGGTGCAGCAGTGACGTTGGACGCATCGTCACAAGGCCTGATCACAAGAGAAGCTGGTGGATCTGCGGATCTGGTTTCCACTGACGTTGCATTTGACTCGTCAGGAACGCAAGGTTGGACCATCATTTCCGCGATACACGAGGATGATGGAACGAATCCGGCAGACAATAGTTTCCTTTACCGGGACGGCCTGGAAATCGCAGCGTCCAATGCGCAACTTAGTACTAACCTTCAGGACTTTTCGCTAGCCGGTAGTGGAACTGACAGCCGAATTGCGATAGGCGAAAGCCTGGGAGAATCCGGGCATCAACAAGTTGATATTGCCGCTGTCGTTGCCTACGACACAGCGCTGAACGAATCAGATCGCGAAGCAGTTGAGTCCTATCTGTACAGTCGATATCTCGTTAATCGAGACCTAAGTGAATTCAGTGACGAAGTTGTAATTGATGACGGCCTGAATATTCCTATATCTCTGGAGTTTCTTCCAGATGGACGCATGCTCGTACTGGAAAAGGGTGGCACAATCTTTCTTGCCGACCCGGCAACTGGAAATCGCGTTGAGTACATGCGATTAACTAATATCTCCAGTGGTCAGGAACGGGGTTTGCTGGACATTACGTTGTCCCCCGATTTTGATCCGGATGCTCCAGGCGAAGACTATCTGTACCTTTATTATACTCCTGGCAATCCCACTTTGGCACGAATCGCAAGGTTCACTCATATTGAGAACGACGGAGGTCTCAGCAGTCAGGGGGACGCCAGCAGCGAATTTGTTGTTTGGGAAGACACGGAGGGTTACGTGGCATGTTGCCACTACGGGGGCGGACTCGATATCGGTCCAGACGGTAAGTTGTGGTTAACGACATCCGATAAATTCACTGCGCCTGTCAATGGTGAAGGAGGTCCCGACGACAATCTGCCACAAGACCTGACAACCGGGGGTGGCAAGGTCATCCGCGTGAATCGCGATGGTACGGTTCCAGACGGCCTAGACGGCTGGGCGGCCAACCCCTTTATCAATCCCGTTGACGACGACCCCAACGTTCCTGGAAATCAAGACTACCATGATTACATTTGGGACTTCGGTCTTCGTAATCCGTTTCGTGCTAGCTGGGATATAGAGTCTGGTCGGTTCTTTATAGCGGAGGTTGGTGGAAACCAACATTCTTTGTCTCATGAAGATATCCATATCGCTACCCTTTCCCAATCAGGGTTGAACCACGGGTGGCCTTACTATGAGGGCACCGATCAGACTTCAACTAACCTTGATCCGAATGGTCAATTCGCTCCGACCCATGGCTTCGGCGCTTCCAGAAACGATACAACTGCACCACTGTATTCGAGGCCTCATAACGGTGCCGGCGCATCGATTACTGGTGGCGAGGTTTATCGTGGCGATCAATTCCCGCAGGAGTGGGATGGCGTCTACTTCTATGGCGACTTCACAAATGACTTCATACGCTACCTATCATTCGATGACAATGGAAATGTAACGGGCGACTTCCCCTTCAAGCCGACCGCTGATTTGCCCGGCCCGGCCAATCAAGTCGTCTTTATTGGCGTTGGGGCCGACGGAGCCCTGTATTACACTTTGATCGCTGGCGAAATCCGAAGGGTGGTTCATGCCTCAGCAAATCGCGCCCCAGAGTTCAATGATGTTGAATCAGATGCGACGTTTGGTGCTGCTGCACCCGCTGTTGTCAATTTTACCGCCTCGGTGAGTGATCCTGACGGTGACGCCATCTTTTACGAGTGGTTCTACGGTGATGGTTCCTCGAGTGGGCAAAAGCCTGTGCCTCCGAATGGGGAAATAGCGGAAAGCCACACCTACCCAATTGAAGGAGCCTTCAGTTCTTTCCTTGAGTTGTCCGACGGATCCGTCTCCACATTTTCTAGTTTCCTACCAATCCAAATCGGAATTCCAAATGACCCTCCGGTTATCTCGGATATCGTCGGCACTCCCGCTTCTGGTTCAGCACCCCATGAAGTTTTCTTAAGTGCATCGGTTTCCGATCCGAATGGTGACGCGCTGACGTACCAGTGGATTTTTGGTGATGGTTCCAGTTCAGGTGTAAATTCTGTGCCGGGTAATGGGCAGATTTCTGACCCACACACCTATCAGAATGACGGGCTTTACGATGCCCTTCTAGTTGTTTCGGATGGTGAGGCTGAAGTTGAGGCCTTCGCCCCCACCATCGTGGTCGGAAACGTGAATCTTCCTCCAGTCACAAATGGACTCGTGATGTTGCTGGAGTCGGACATAAAGGTTCCTCTGAATCAAGGAAGTACAACGGTTACTGGTTGGTTGGATCAGTCCGGCCGTGGCAATAATCTAACTGGGTTTGGCGATCCGCAGCTCGTCTCTGGAGCGACTCCCGGTGGCCAACCTGCAATTGTGTTTGACGGCGTCGGCGACAAGCTGCAACGCCCTGCTGCGGAGACGATCAATAACCTTCCCTTTGGTGACCAAGACCGCACCGTGATTGCAGTTGTAAACTACGAGCAGTCCAACAATGTCTATGCCGGTTTCGTATATGGTGATGCGTCACCGAATCAGGCTTTCGGGCTGGTAACGAACCGAAGTAGCGGCAATCTAGCAGTTCAAGGCTGGGGCCTTGGAAACGATTTTACATCTGGAGCACCGGGGGAGGGTTCGGGATGGCTCACACAGACCGCCATCTTTTCAAGTGGTGTCCTAAATCAGTTTTTAGATGGAACACTGATCCGGTCTGACAATCATCAATTCGATACGGACATAACGGACACTGACTCAAAGATCATTATCGGTGAAAGCATCGAAAGTACCGGAACGAGTGCGATGTCGCTCGGGGCGGTTATGGTCTTCGACCGGGCGTTATCGTCTGTTGAACAGCAACAAGTCGAGGAGTATCTCTACAACAAGTACTTTGTCGGTATAACGCCTCCTACGACGCAGAGTGATTCGGCACTAGTCGCATTGAGTGGATCTGTGACGGTAAACGTTCTGTCGAACGATAGTGCGTCTGGAGGACTAGATTTGACATCAGTAACAATTGTGGACAGCCCGTCCGGTGGCGTCGTGTCTGTTGATGCCGCGAGTGGGCGAGTGATCTACGATCACGGAGGCGGGTCAGCCGCATTCGACAGCTTTAGTTACACGGTCGATGGACTTAACGGTGTTACCTCGTCGCCGGAGCTGGTAACGATCACAATTGATGCGGGAGACCTCATCACGGATTCCTTGGTACTTCAATTCGAAAGTGATTCGCAGGTTGCCACGACGGGGCAAATCGTAACAGGGTGGATTGATTCATCGGGGCAGGGAAATGACTTGCAGACCGTAGGAGGCGACCCTGAGCTCGTTCAGTCTTCGACGCCGTCTGGACTGCCTGCAATCGCGTTCGACGGGGACGATCGCCTCTCGAGAGAAAATGCCATTGATGGTCTAAATCAGCTTCCCGATGGCATCGACGGCCGCAGTATGTTTCTCGTTGCCCGATACCGTTCCGCAAGCTCAACCGCTGGTGCTAGTTATGGCACCCCTGTGGATTCTGGATCTTTTGGATTAACCCTAGATGGAACTAGCGACAATCTCTCGTTCAATGGGTTTGGCAGCTCGGATGTCCCGACAGCTGAACAGGGTACGGACGCCTGGCTTGTACAATCCGTGTCTTTCTCGAATTCAGTGCTGTCCCATTTTCGTGATGGTCAATTCATCGGAGAGTCTCCTCTAAATCTCTCCACAGATATTTCTTCAACGAACTCAAGACTGGTGTTGGGTGGAAGCATTGATGGGATTGGGTATGCCGACATGGACCTTGCGGCGGTATTGATCTATGACCGCACTCTGACGGACCTTGAAAGGCAGCAGGTGCAGGCTTACCTACATACCAAGTATCTCAATAACTTCAGCTCGAATACGCCGCCCACTTTTACATCTTCTTCGAATGTGGTGGTGGACGAAAATCAGGTCGAGGTAGTTCGTTTGACGGCGGTTGATCCAAACGACATCAACCTCACATTTTCTGTTGTTGGTGGTGTGGATGGCTCTCTGTTCGAAACAACCGGTTTTGGCGGAGAAGATCTCCGGTTCGTAACGCCTCCGGACTTTGAGAATCCCTCCGACGTGGATCAGGATAATGTGTATCAGGTTGATGTCGCAGTATCTGACGGTGTTGATTCGACGGTACTCTCTATGGTGGTCACCGTTGAAGATGTTGTGGATACAAACGCGCCTCCAGTGTTCACCTCGCCCTCGTCGGTCAGCGTTCCTGAGAACACGACCGGCGTGGTGACGCTGACCGCCAATGATGCGAATCAGGACGTGGTGACGTTCAGCATCGTCGGCGGTGTCGACCAGGGTTTCTTCGAATTGTCTGGAACCAACAAC
>JBCCOI010000021.1:0-30059 GCA_039025515.1 Planctomycetota bacterium | reverse complement strand
TTCGTCCATCCAGCTTCACGTTTTGGGTGAGATGATGCCGAGTATCCGATGCGGTGGTCCACTGCTGATCCTGATCGTTTGTCTTTCGACGCGGATCCTCTTCGCGGCGGACCATCCGTTGCGATTGCCAGCCGTGGATTCGTTTGGGACTCCTCCAGCCGGCTCAACCTCAGCGGCGAGCGAGCGTGAGGAACTTATTAGAAGTCAGTTGGAATCTGCGGAGCAATTCCTTCGAAATCCATCGCCACGCCGCTCACGATTTCCCAACGTTGCGAAGCCAGTTTCCTCCCCCACCCCCTCGAAGCAAGCTTTGCTGAGAGCGGAACCACACTCGCCCGAGAAGGGAACGGAGGCAAACTCAAAAAGCAAGCAGAGCGCAGAAGCCGCCTCCGAACGCGATTTCACCATTCATCCGCGGATCGACACCGACAGAACCATTCCGCACGCAAATTCGAACGATTTTTCGCCGACGTATCATCCCGCAAATGCGCTGATTCACAACGGTTCCGAAGAACAGTGGATCTATGATTCCAAGTTTGATGTGCCGACTCAACATCCTTGGGTCGAATGGGGGCGAGTCTGGTATGGCGATGGCATTACGCCACGAGGTAAAGACTGGTTTGGGCCGATGAACTTGGTTCGCCCCAAGTTTTACGTTTACGGTGACTATCGGATGGGCGTCCAGTCGGGCAGAAACTTGCTCGGACGTGCCGACAACTTCGCGAACCGACTCAACCTCGACCTCGATCTTCAGCTGACCGATACCGAGCGTTTTCACGCTTTCGTCGGACCGCTCGACAAGCAGAACCGTTTCACTCGCGTCGAGCTGGTTGATGGCGACTTGCGTTATCGCAACGAGATGAACTTTACGCCCGCCACGGCATTCTTCGAAGGCGACTTGGGCGTCATGCTGGGAGCAGTGGGGAACCAGTCCTCTCCGTTCGAACTTCCCATCACGATGGGCTTGGTTCCACTACTCTTTCAAAACGGCATCTGGATGGAAGATGCCGTCAGCGGTCTGGCAATGGCATTTCCGGCACAGCATAGCCGCGTGCTGAATTGGTCCAATTTTGACGCAACTTTCTTTGCGGCGTCTGATCAAGTCAACTCGCCGGCTTTTGTCGATCAAAGCGATGCCCAAGTATTCGGCACGGCGTGGTTTATCGAGGCTTACGGTGGCTACATTGAAGCGGGCTATGCGTATCTGAACCATCGGAACGACTCATCGCTTAGCTACCACAATGCGACGTTCAGTTTTACACGACGTTACTTTGATCGGATCAGCAACAGTGTTCGCGTGATTGTAAACACTGGTCAGGATCGAGATCTTCGAGACCGTACGGCAGATGGAGGTTTGTTCCTTTTTGAAAACAGCTGGATCACATCTTCGCCGCTCACTTTCGTTCCCTACGCAAACTTCTTTTACGGCTGGCGGCGTCCGCAATCGGTTGCCAGAGCGGGGATCAGCGGGGGCATCCTCCGAAACACGGGCATCAACTTCGACACCGACGGTCTGAACGGCTTCGCGACACTCGATGTCACGGCGGCCGATACCGCCGGCTGCGCGATCGGGGTCGATTTGATCGGCAACCAGCTTGATCGCCAGCTACTTTTGGAATTTGCCTACTTGAACCGACACGGCGACTTGTCGGTCGCAAGGGGAAACCAATACGCTATCGGTGCCCGTTACCAATTCCCGATCAGCAATGCAACGCTCCTGAGGTTTGACGTGATGCATGGCTGGCGCGAAGGCGAAGAAGACGTATACGGGACCAGGATGGAATATCGATGGAAGTTTTGACTGGCCAATGAAAGCGAGATTGCTTTGAAGATTACATTTCTCGACACGGCGACCGTTGCCGACCTACCCGATGAGCTCAACCGATTCGGTGGCCTTGGTGAATTCACAGGCTATGAAGGTACCGCGCCGGCTCAAGTCGTTGAGCGACTGAAAGGGTCCGATGTTGCAATTGTCAACAAGGTCGTGCTCGGCGAAGCTGAGCTTTCGCAACTTCCAGATTTGAAATTGATCTGTGTCGCCGCAACCGGAACGAACAACATCGACCATGACGCGGCGGCATCGCAGTCAATCCCAGTACGAAATGTTGCGGGCTACAGCACAGAATCCGTCGCTCAGCTGGCGATTACCAGCCTGTTCACGCTCGCGATGGACCTCATTCACCTTAATGAAGCGGTTTACGACGGGACTTATACGCGAAGCCCAGCATTCGCGTACTGGCGACAACCGTTCTATGAACTGGGGGGCGCCCGGTTCGGTGTCATTGGTCTGGGAACGATTGGTCGACGGGTGGCGGATCTCGCGACGGCCTACGGTGCAAAAGTCGTTTACTATTCGACTTCAGGACGTCATACCGATGATCCAAAGTACTCGCATGTTCCATTTCATGAGATGCTGGAAACGTGCGAAGTCGTCTCGGTCCACTGTCCGCTAAATGAAACAACAACCGACCTGATTGCAGCGGCGGAGCTTCAAAAGATGAAAAGCTCAGCTTATCTGCTCAACCTCGGTCGAGGCGGCATCGTCAATGAAGCCGACTTGGCTACCGCAATCGACGAGGAGGCGATTGCGGGTGCCGCGTGCGACGTGTTCTCCAAGGAACCGATTCCCGAAGACCATCCTTATTTGAAAGTCTCGAAACGCCATCGACTCCTGCTGACGCCACATGTCGGCTGGACAAGTGTGGAAGCGAGAACCGAACTACTCGCCGGTGTTCGCCGCAATATCGAACTCGGTTTTTCGAGCTAACGCATTCTCGGCCCCGAGGCGACTTGGGTCACCGTTCAAAAGGAGCTGTAGAACCTGCGTCGCAAGTGTGCCGGGTAAACGCGAGATTCTGATAAGTATCTATGACGACCGAATTCTGATCAAGTAAGCCAGATTCCTCACGCTTGTTTCACTTCTGAATAGGAATTCATCCGATGCGACACTCAATTTTTGCTTGTGCAAGGATCCTTGCCGTTGCCATGCTTCTCCTGGGAACGCCATCGTTCGGTGATGACCCCTTCACGGGGAGTCTCGAGATGCAGTCGGGGCCGTTGACGCCCGCTCTACAACTCGATGGTGTTCCCATGCCGGTGCACCAGATCCGAATCGTCGTGGATGTCAAAGGTGCGAGCGGAAAATTGAGCCTCGATGGCAACACACCGGAATTTGATGAATTCGGTCGACTTGTCGGAGGCCTCCAAACGCCTCATGTCCGTGGTGATGGTGATCCCGGTTTAATCGTAGAACATCGCTGCACGATCAAGCTTCTCAAAGAGGGAGACAAAAAGTGGAGTCTCTACCAGCTGAGTTGTTCCGGATTAGACACATCATTCCGTGTCGCAGTTAGGGGCACACTCCTCGGCGCGGGTCCGGCTCGAGTTCTCGTGTTTGACTCGAGCGACGAAGTCCTAGCAGTCGTCGAATGCGCACGCTACGGGCTTCTGGTTCCCTGAATGCCCGCTACATCACAAAGGTAGTCCTGCGAGCAGCTCTCGCAAACGTCGGTAGCTAGAATACGGTGCCGTTCTGTGATTGTGACCACACTTTGCCAACTGATCTCTAGGAATGAGGGAGGACCGAAGTGCTTTGCAGACTTCAGAAGAGTCGACTGCAAGATTTGTCAAGTGGCTTCCGTCAATCCATCGGCTCGTTCCCGCTTTTGGTCTTGATGTCGTTGGCGATTGATGTAGACCGCTCTTCCGCTAACGAGGTCGCCGGTAATTCGAAGCGTCCCGTTCGCGTTCTTTTTGATACTGATATCACCGGAGATGTCGATGATGTGCTTGCGTTGGCAATGTTGCATGCGTTGGCCGATCGAAAAGAATGCACGATCGAAGCGGTCACGATTTCCAAGGTGAATCCCCTGGCGGCTCCGTTTGTGGATGCCGTCAACACGTTTTACGGACGACCGGATATCCCGATCGGTGTAACTCGAGACGCCCAGCGTCGTACAAGCAAGTATTTGTCGCTCGTAAACGAGAAGGACAAAGGCCAGTTTCGATATCCGCACGACGTGCTGCCGGGCGATGAATTGCCAGACGCCACGGCATTGTTGCGTGCGAAGCTCGCCGCCGCTGACGACCAATCGTTGGTGATCATCCAGGTCGGCTTGGCGGCTAATTTGGCTGATCTCGCGGAGTCTTTGGCCGACGACATTAGCCCATTGCCTGGCGATGAATTGATTCAGAAGAAGGTTCGAATGGTCAGCGTCATGGCGGGGGCTTTTCGCGCGGTTCGCGGAAACGAACACTTTTTGGAAGCAAACGTTCGCAACGGCATCGGTTCGATGCAGCGGTTCGCTCGGAAATGGCCCCAAAATGTCCCGGTTGTTTGGAGTGACTTTTTGATTGGCATCAATGCTCCCTATCCGCGAGAGAGTGTCGCACGCGATTTCGGTTACCGGCGGCACCACATCGTGCGCGAAGCCTATTTGCTGCACAGCGGGCCTGAGCATGACCGCCCAACTTGGGATCTGACAAGTGTTCTCTGTGCCGTTCGTCCAGATGACGCCTACTTCGATCTTTCGAATCGCGGGAACGTGACGGTTGAACCCGATGGATTCACGAACTTCAACGCCGACCCTTCCGGGCGAGATTGCTATCTCAAGATGAACGTCCGTCAAGCGATACGAGTCATCGAAGCACAACGTTCTCTGGTAAGCCAACCTCCACAACGAAATACGGACTTCTAGTGCTTCGTCAACTCTTGAGTTTGGGGTTCGCACTACTTGAGCCGATTGGCGATAGCCCCGGTTTTATGGGAACAACTGCGGCTGGCGCCTCAATGCTAAAGTTTAACGATGACGAAGCACCAGATTTAGCGCTGGTCCCGTTTCTCTTCGACGGCTTGCTGGCTGGCGGGTTGCGCTGCCAATTTCGATGCGGCACGAGACTTCAGCCATTCGAACGTCGAGTCACCTTTGGCCCATTGTTCATTCCACTTGCGGGCGCGACGCAGCCATTCGCGGGCTATATCCGATTCGCCAAGATCACTGTAGACCAAAGAACGATAGACGTAGCACCAACCGCTGCTATGGTTTGATATCGCCAACGATTCGTCAAAAGCCTGTAGAGCGCCTCGTAGGTCACCGGATTCGTAGCGGGCGGCGCCGAGCGTATGCCAAGTACTATCATCGGGCTTGGCCTGCAGAGAAAGCTTCGCAAGTTTTATCGCCGCATCCGGATGTCGCATCGATTCATCGTGATGACAAATCAAGTCCCAAGCCAAGTTGTTCTTCGCAACAATGGCTTCGGGGATCATCGTCGCGGCCTGACGCATGATACCTGCAGCTCGCTCACGTTTTCCTTGGTGCCAGAGTGCCCCGGCCAATCGGGGATAGGCGAACGTGAACGACGGATCGATCGCGATGGTCCGAGTGGCGGCTGCCTCGACTTCGGCGTACTGGCCGTGTGAGAGCATTTTATCCAAGTAGAATCCTACTCCCCAACGCGTTTTCCCGTAGGTCGGATGCAGCAAATATGCCTCGAGACACCGCCGGTAAGCGTTGGCAATCTCTTGCTCGCCGTAGAGTCTGTGTGCTTCATGAAACTGATAGGCCGCTTCGCTTAGCAAAAACCGAAGATCACTACTCGGAAACAGACGCCGAATCTCGCTGGCGTGATGATGAAGCGTGTGTAGTTCGGCTTCGGTTAGCAAACGGCGTCCTAATGGAAGTGACCGCACTGCGACAACATGCGAAGCGAGCGACGCGGGCCGCAACGCAACGGCCGCTGCCGCCGAACGCGCGGCCAGGGTGCGGTTCGGCTTCGGCTGATCCAGTAGCGCTTCCGACAAGGCCACCGCGACCCAGAAGTTATCTGGTTCGCGTCTCGAAATTCGATTCAACAACGAGACGGCTGCGGTGCCGTACAGCTCCGAATTGGATTGTTGTCGCAGCGCTTCGGCCAGTCGGGTTAAAACGATGCTGGGTTGACGACCAGGCTCCGCTATCTCTTTACTACGCATCACCAACGCAGGCATATCGCGACGACGAATCTCTCGTTGTAACTCGCGCCGCCACGGGTTTTTCTCGGCAAACTCGATCGCTTCATCGAGCCATCGCACGGTGTCAATGGGCATGGGACGTGTGGCAACGGACCAACGGAATCGCCCCAAATTGCGGTCTTCGTCGCTCCCCTGCTCGATGTCGGCGTGCGAAATCCGCAGCCGAAAGCCAGCCTTTGAGTGAAGCGTCTGTTGAAGTTCGAGAACGACCCGATGCGGTCGCCCCACCATCACTCGCGGAATGGCCCAAGCGTGTGGCGTCAATGCTTTGTCTCGTTGCCCGGTGTCGGCCACGGCGGAACGAATGATGACCGGCCTGGTCTCATTGTCTGAACTTTCCCCCTTCGCCCCGCACAAAATCGACAGGCCGTTGTACTTGAGCGAGCCGACTTGGGAACGTTTCGCCCTCCCCGGCCCACGGTCAGGCAGTGAATCATGTGTGAGAAACTCCAAACGCAAGGCAGAAAACTGCCTCACGCCGGAACGCATTTCCAACTCGTATCCGAAACGCGGTTCGTCGCCGTTTGCGAGGATGGAACCGTCTTCCAATACCCGAAGTTGGTCGCCACCGCGTGATGACACTCGAACGGCCTCGAGCGTTTGCCAATCGGCAGTATCCCATTGCTCCAGAGTCCATGGTGCTGTCAGCAATTGTCGCCAGCGCTGCATTGCCACAATGGCCCAGATCTGGTCGTCGGCCGTGAGTTCCGCGATACGGCTCGCCACATCTGCCGCGGAGTCGTCTTTCTCGACGCCCCAGCGACGGAATGCGTCCTCATACGCCGTGATCAACTTGGAATTGGACCAATGGAGTGATCCGTCCCGAGTGTATTTATCAGGCTTGAAGCTGTTGTACTCGACCTGCCACAACATCTCTTGATCCCAGGCGTCGCGAATATCACGGAGAAAAGACGCATCCCGCAGTGTTCTTCCTAAGTCAGCGTGCAACTCCGCGATATCACGGGATAGGTCATCGTCTTGAAGATCTTTGCCAAGAAATCCTGCGGCCCTTCGCAGAGACTCAATGGCCTTGTTCAAGCTGACGAAGTCGACCTCTTGCAGTGACATTTCGCTATCCAATCCGATGGTGAGAGTTCGCGCGAGATTCAATTCCTCGGCGGCACTCCGCTGTCGATCGATTTGGTCCGAGACTTCCTTCCTTCGCAGCTTTCGATCCTTCTCAAACGCCCTCCAAAATCCGAACAAAGCTAACGTAGAAACAAGCAAAACGGCAGCGGCAGACCGCAGCTGAACTCGACGCCTTCTTGTTTGCTCGATCAGCTTGGCCTGTGCGGCATGCCGCTTTAGTTCAGCCCGGTGGGCGCGTTGCTGTGCCGACTGCAAGTGTTCAGTTACTCGGTGGGCTACTTGACCGGCATCGGCGGGACGCTGTTGGCTTCGTACTTCAAGACAGTCCTTAGCGATCTGGACAAGAAAGGGGTCCGCGTTGCAATCATCTAGCCGAATTTGACAGTCGACTAACGAAGCTGTCGCGGCCATGCGATACACCTGACTTGGTTCTTGATGACGGTAGGGTGGACTTCCGGTCAGGATTTCGCACAAGATCGCGCCCAATCCGAATACGTCGGATCGCTGATCCAAGTCGTCAATTCGGCCGTTCGCTTGTTCGGGCGGCATGTAGGCAGGAGTCCCAATCACACAACCGAACTGAGTGCCTACCACGTTGCAAAGATGCTTGGTATCCGTGGTTGAGTCGAAATCTCTGTCGGAATGATAGACGTTCGGATTTCGGCGGTCTGTTGACGGTTTTCGCGTTTCACACTCGCTGTTGCTTAACACTTTAGCGAGCCCCCAATCCATGACCTGAACTTCGCCGAACGGACCGATCATGATGTTGGAGGGCTTCAAGTCCCGGTGGATCACGCCTCGGTTGTGTGCGTATGCCATCGTCTGACAGATCTGCTGGAACACGCCCAAGAAGCCTGGCAGATCGCACTCGAAGTCGCGGCGTCGGGACAGTCTTTCCGCCAACGTCTGTCCTTCGACCAGCTTCATGCTGAAAAATGGCCGCTCGTCCGTCATCGTGCCGAGCTCATAAACGGGCACGATGCCTGGATGCTGCAACATTCCCCCGATGCGCGCTTCATTGACAAATCGCCTTACTAACTCCTCATCCTCACAGTGTTCGTCCTGTAGAAACTTGATCGCGATGTCGCGCTGAAGATCGTTGTCCCTGCCAAAGGCAATGCAGCCCATCCCTCCACGAGCGATCTCGCGATCTAGCCGATACCGACCGCTGGCATCGCTCGGCAGATCATGAATTCGATCTCGCAACTCCTTTAAGTCGGATGCAGAAGAATCGGATGCCTTCGACACCGTATCGCAGTTCAACCAATCAGAATCACGTGACGAACCTATGGAATCCTCGCCGAGGCCGATGCCTGTCAATTGATCAACGGCCACCTTGTCGCTGTACGATTCCAAACGTCGAAGGCAATCGTCGCACTGTCCTATGTGACGTTCGATATGACTGAAAGTCGCCTCATCACCAATCCCATTTGCGAATCTTTCTAAGTCCCGCGCCGACGGATGTTCATCCATTTCAGATCGTCCATATCTTGGGCCGTGTGACGAGGCTCACGAATCAAACGACTCTTCACGGAGATAGTCGAGGCTTTGGAGAAACCCAGTGAAAACGCTTCTGAAATTGAAAGGCGCATGGTGTCCCATCGATGACACGCAACCAGAAAAACTTTTCGAAAATCCGAAAACTGCCGTCACCCCGGCATCGAAACTTGCCTTTCGTTGCAGACATCAAAGGTGCCTGCCTTTGACCATCCGAATTAGCCCAAAACCAAGTGCTCTGACTGAGTACTCGGCCGCACACTCTGGAGCGAATCTATGCCACGCGTGAGTCTTGTTCCTTTTGCCGCGTTAGCAGCAGCTTTGCTAGCCGTCTCCAGTTCCAACGCGCAGACTCCCGAAACACATCCCTTGCCCGACAGGATCAAAAACCACTTCGATCGATTCGTCGGGACATGGGATTACAGCCATGTGGAGAATGGCCAAACGTATTCAGGCGTTTGGACGGTGAAGTGGTCAAAAAGCCACGCTGGGATCGTGAGCGAGTTCGATGAGGAAGGTCCCGATGGGCATATCAGTGGAAACCTCGTCGACTGCTGGGACCCGTCAACCAACGAAATCGTGGGAATCACAATTTCGGACAAGCTGGGATATCGCTTGGTGCGATATCGCTTGGTCTCCGAGAATCTGGTGAAAGGTTCAGGCACATCAATCAGGCCCGATGGGAGCAAGCAAACCGCCGAATACCGCACCGAGTTGGGTGAAGGAGAGTTCACTTGGACCATTTCAAGCATCATCGAAAATGGGGAAGTGCAACCCGACCTATCCTTTAAGTTTGTCCGTCGCGAGCCGAGCAGCAACCTGCATCTCGTGTTGCCCGAACACGTTCTCAGCCACTTCGAATACATCGACGGCACTTGGGATTATGAATACGAATCAGAAGGAAAGATCTACCAAGGAGTTTTCACCAGCCGCCTGAACAGCGTTGGCAACGCCATCATCAGTCGGTTCGACGAGGACAGTGAACGCGGAAGATTTGGGGGCACGACCCTGACAGGATGGGATCCAAAAGCCGAAAAGCTTGTTAGCTCAGACGTGATTGATAATCGGGGGTGTCGACAACGCTTCTTCAAATTTACATCGAAAGACACGCTTGTCGGCAACGGGCTCGATTGGACAACAGAGGGCGATGAAGTGAACGCCGAATTGACTTTCCAACGTACGGAAAAAGGATTCATCTACAAGATTAAACGACCGGAAGCAAAGGGACGACCGGCATCGGAACGCGTCTTGACGTTTCGGCGACCTTCTTGATGTTCCGCGTCGCATCCGATCGCAGATACGTCTGCAAGTTCGTCGCTTGCGTCAGGATTTGCGGAGCCGGCCCAAGAGCGGTGCAATCGGGCTAATCGTTCGATTCGCACCACTGCGGTCGAGCTCGACGACTCTCCCGAATCAGCGGCTGTTGTTCAAACTTGACAGCCCCACTCGTCTGCCCGAGATTCACTGCGTGGGACAGTTCTAAAGCACGCAATGAAACGGGAAGCGACCATCCCTTCGATTCGCAAAGCAAAAGCGGATGAAGAGTAGGCAAAGCGAATGCAAACAATTACCTCAGCTAGCTGCAGAGTTCTGACCGAGGCTGATTTGTCCTCTCCCATCCGGGTACCGGGGGTTGGACATGAGTTTGCGATACAATCGGTTCGGAGACCTGGCAAAGAAGATGCGAACGATGACGCGGCGTTAGTCTATCAATGGTCGGACGGATCGTGCGTGATGGCGGTTGCCGACGGCGTTGGAGGTGCACCTCTTGGAAATCAGGCCTCTGCCGTGGCAATGCGATGTTTGCAGGAGCAGCTCCGTTCCGCGGACCCGTCCGTTGACCTTCGCCCAAGGATCTTGGATTCCATCGAACAGGCCAATACGGAGATATTGGACGTACAGACCGGTTCCGCAACGACGCTGACCGTAGCAGAGATTCGCGGGAACACCGCCAGGATCTACCAAGTCGGCGATTCGATGGCGGTGATTCTGGGAGGCCGCGGCTTGATGAAGTATCGGACGGTGAGCCATTCGCCGGTCGGTTACGCGGTCGAATCGGGATACCTCACCGACGATGACGCAATGCACCATGACGATCGTCATTACGTCTCGAACCTCGTCGGTTCAAAGCAGATGAGTATCGAAGTCGGTCCTGCGATCGAACTGGCCAAACGCGATATCGTGTTGCTGGGCAGCGACGGTTTGTTTGATAACCTCATGCTTGACGAAATTGTTAAGCTTTGTCTAAAGGGAGACGCCGAAATTCGGGTCAACTCGCTTGTGAGCCTCTCGCGTGAGCGGATGGACTATTTGGATCCGATCCGACCTTGCAAGCCGGACGATCTCACCGTCGTCCTACGACGCCCCTGTTAGCGTCGCCGAAATCGAAAGACTTAGGCGAATGAATGATCTTGCATTGCATGAGTTGCATTCGTCGACCGAAGTTCAAGTCTGACCGTCGGCGGCGTGAACTTCGTCAGCGACGGGAAGGTCGGGTAGATCCTTGACTTTGGGGCGACGTTTTCGTCGAGTTTTGGCGGGAATCAGATCTCGCATCAGATCGAGCTTACCGAAACAAAGAAGACGATCGCCGGCAAAGAGCTCACGACTTGACTTCGGATTGGGTATCACAGTGGTACCGCGATAGAGCGTTAAAACATTTAAATCTCGTTCGCGCAAACCTGATTCCGCGATCGATTTGCCGACGTACTCGGAGCCTTCCGGAATGTGAATCTCGTGGACGCCATAACCTCGGCTCACCGTCAGTCTTTGTCTCAAGTCGATTTCCGGGAAATCGACTTGAGCCGCGATGTAGTCGACGACCGCGCCTGCAATATCAAGCTGCGTGCAGCGTTCGATACCTTCCAGTCCAGGTGATGAGTTCACTTCCATGATTTGTGGGCCATCGTTTCCTTCCAACATATCGACGCCAGCAACGCGGAGTCCAAGAATCTGAGTGGCTCTAATCGCCGTTTGACAATAAGTCTCATCGAGGATGATCGGTTCGGTAACGCCGCCTCGATGCACATTACTGCGAAACTCTTGTCCCTGGGCTACTCGACGCATCGCTCCGACGACCTGATCACCGACAACAAATGCGCGTATATCGCGTCCTTTGCTTTCGGCGACAAACTTTTGAATGAGCACACTCTGCTTCTGGCTTTGCAGAAGTTCGATGATGCCCTCGGCTGACTTTACGGTCTCAGCCAAGAGTACGCCGATACCTTGCGTGCCTTCGATCAACTTGATGATGACGGGAGCTCCGCCGACACGCTCGATAGCGGGAAGCACGTCCTTTTTGTCTCGAACGAACGTGGTTTGCGGGATGCCAATCTGATGCCGACTAAGGATTTGTAAGCTTCGGAGTTTGTCTCGAGAATTGGATATTCCGCCGGACGAATTCGCACAGAACACATCCATCTGTTCGAACTGCCGAACGACCGCGGTCCCAAAGTAAGTGATCGATGCTCCGATCCGAGGGAGTACCGCATCGTAGTGAGTTAGTTGCTTCGCGCGGAAATGGAGATCCGGCGCCCCTTGTTCGAGGTCGATGGCAAACTTGAGCGTGTTCAATACCTTGGCCTGATGTCCACGCTGCTCGGCGGCTTCGCGAAGTCTTCTTGTGCTGTAGCAACGTTGACTGCAAGACAGAATTCCTAACTTCATCGTTTCTCCAAGTGTTCAATGTGAAGCGTCTTGTGAAAGGCTCAATCATGCTGGCTCGTGCACGGATCACAGTGTCCCTATACCGTGTCGTCAGCCGAAATCTTGGCTCAATGGAGCGGCCCCGTGTCAGCTAATCTGATCGACCTCGCTGCGTCACGTTCGACGAATTAATCGCTGAGGTTTCGAGGTAAAACGTTTCCTAACCGCGGCATCCGGCGTACAAGTCGATCATGGCTTCTGGGCAAGTTTAACCTCGCTGCTTTGCGGAGTAAGACGAGGGGTTGGTCAAGCGGGACATCCTACTTTCTGCGTTCCGAAGACTACGAACAGGGAAACAATGCCGGCCGCCATTGAGAACAGCTTGGTCGGCGATTCTTGCCCAATGAAAAAAGGCCGACGATCTCGCCGGCCATTTGTTCTGGTACGTGGTCGAGCGAACGACAGGAAACCTTGCCGTTCACTCAGCTGCAAGAATTTAGCTTCTTGAGCTTGCAGACCAACCTATCATCCACGTCAGCTGCTGCGACTAACGCACGTGCTGAAAGGGAATAATACTCGAAGCGAATCGATCGTAGAAATCACTGCGGTTGGTCGTTGCCCCAGCGATTAAGCAAGTTTGATCAGCAAGCATAATGGCGCGTTGTAGCGTGACCTGCGGAGACTCTTGCAGCGTCATCCCATCAAGCACGGCGGCCATAAAGGCATCCCCCGCTCCGACCGTGTCGACGATTTGATGCGAATCAATCGCCGATCTTGCGTGCGCACAATCACCTCGCGAGTCATACCACCATGCCCCATCAGCACCCGCAGTGACCCATAGCTCTTGAATTGTCGTTCGCTCCAGCAGTGAGCTCGCCATGTGATCCAATTCCGACACGCTTTGACACGGCAAACCGGTCAAATAGCTTAGTTCGCTCAAATTGCACTTCAGGACCGAAGTGCCCGAAATCAATTCGTTGATTCTTTCGCGAGTGTAGTGTCCATCACGCAGGTTGAGGTCAACGACGATATTTGTGGGGAAACGTCGCCGTAGCCGCAGCATCGTCTCGAAGGAGACAGGACTGCGTCCGCAGAGACTGCCGTGATAGAGGATCGGAGAATCCACGTCGACAAAAGAGTCAGCAAATGTATGCGGATACCGAATGAAATCGAAAGCTTGTCCGTGCTCGATGGTGTACCGCGGTTCCCCATGATCTACTTCCACGAATACTCGACCTGTTGGTCGGTCAGAATCTATTTGAATCGTAGCCGTTGAAAGCCCCCAGCCCTCGCAGTAGCCAAGAATTCGCTGCCCGGTCTCGTCTGCTCCAATCGCGGAAACGAGATGCGGATGCCGGCCGAGACCGCGAAGATTCCACGCAACATTCAATGGTGCTCCTCCAATATTCTCACTCTGGTTGGGGAGAATATCGACCAAGACTTCGCCCAGAATGATGATGCGTTCGGGCGTCTGATCGATGGTGGGTGGGACCTGGGCATTCATTTCTTTCATCGCTCACTACTTGAGGTTGACGGAGCAGGGAAGGCCGACAAAGACTGTGCAAGCTTCGCACCGTTTGAGAGCAAATCCCTGGATACCTTTGATTCGACGGAAATGAACAAGACAACGTTAGCGACAGATCTGGACGGGACACTGATTCCGCTGACAGGCGCAGACTCCGAGTCAGCCGCCCTGGCCAAAATTGATTCACATCTCCGAACGCTCGACACGCTTCTTTCCTCGGCTTCGCGTCTCTCTTCATGACGATGATTCGATCCTGACCAACGACGAGGTGAACACTGACTCCGCTTTGGCGATCGCTGAACGGACGTCGTGATCCAATGAGAGTTTTCGCCCAGTCGCTTCTGGACTTCGCCCGAAGTCCGCCGTCAAATCTGCGGTTTCAACCGGGACGAGTGAGGCATTCCATTCGCGGACTCGTTAGTCACGCTTTACGTAGACGTAGTACGCACCGCAGACTTCATTCTGGTCTTTGTCGTAAAACGTCGCACGCATTTCCATCGGCCCTTCATCCAACTCGATCGTCGCCGTGAAAGCCTGAAGACTTGCGTCTGGCTTCAGATCACGCGAAATGCCCGCGACTTCAAGCTTTGCTGTTTCGATCGGCAGCTTTCGCCCTTCGAAGTAGGTTCCATCGGTCACTTGAGTCTTGGGAAACTCGGCCTGCAGCTCCAAGTATGATTCCCGAGGGTAACGACGAAGCTCGAATGTGTAGGTCCCAGCTTGGTCAGCGAACAGATACCACGTACCGTTTTTGCGTTTTGCCAGACGGACCTGCAGTTGCTGGTCAATGAAAACATCCAGCCACTCGCATGCCGTCAGCAACGACGGGTTCTCGCGATCACTCCCTATGACAACTCGTTGAGGAATCATCACATCGTCCTTGACGGTCGACCACCAACCATTCAAACGCTGGCTGAGCAACTTGACGATCTCCGGGTGTTCGGCCGCGACGTCCTCGTCCTGATGTGGATCGTCTTTCACATTGTAGAGCCATCTGTTTTCAATCAGCCGCCACGACTTCCACATGACAGCGGCACCATTTTTCTTCGGGATTGCCGGGTTGTCCGTTGTATACGTCACGTTGAACATCGGCATGCGACTGTAGTTAATGACCAGCATGCGATCGTCAAGTTTGTTGGCCTCGCCACGAAGCATTGGCCCCCAGTCATCACCGTCGAGGTTTTTGGGGACATGATCGGAGATCGAAGCGATTGCCGCCAACGTCGGCAGTAGATCCTGCACGTGTGTGAGCGTGGAGACATTCCGGGGTTCGCCGAGATCGCCATTGGGATAACGCAGGAAGCAAGGGACGCGGTGTCCGCCTTCCCACAGCTGAGTCTTTCGGCCCCGCATGCCGGCGTTGAAGTACTTGTCCCCAAAGTCGCTACCATTGTCGGTGAGAAAGACGACGACGGTATCCTCAATCAGCCCCTTGTCGCCGAGGAACTTGTCAAGACGGCCAATGTTTTCATCGATGTTAGCTCCCATCGCGAGGAAGCTAACAAGGTTCTCGAGGGTGCGAGCCCCCTTCGTGTCCGATCTCACGATCTCAGGGTTCTGTTCGAGGGCTTTGCGAATCGGATCGCGATATCGCTCCGGTACGAACCACGGATAGTGCGATGCATTTAGCGGCAAATAGACGAAGAATGGCTGCGTTGAGCTTTCTTCGATCCATTTCAACGCTTCTGAAAAGAATACGTCCGTGCAGTAGCCGGAATACTTCTTACGAACACCGTTGTGGATATAGACATCGTCAAAGTAGTCGTTGTCCCAGAAGTCAGGAACGCTGTTGATGTGCGACGACGGAAACCAGAGTGTTTCGTCGAAGCCTCGATCTTGCGGGCGAAACGGATAGTTGTCACCAAGGTGCCATTTTCCGAACAGTCCTGTGCGATAGCCCGCTTCCGCAAATACATTCGCCATGGTTTTGAGCGAAGGCTTTAGCAACGTCCGTCCGCTGCTAACATTGATCGCGCCGGTGCGAAATGCGTCGAGCCCAGTCATCAGTTGAGCTCTTGTGGGAGTACACATCGGTGCGGCATGAAAGTCCGTCATTCGAATGCTTTGCGAAGCAAGCCGATCGATATTCGGCGTTCGAACGATTGGGTTGCCGTGACAAGAAAACTCGCCGTAGCCTTGATCATCCGTCATAACAACGATGACGTTGGGCTTCCCCGCGCGTGCAGCAACCGCGAAGGTGAGTAGAATCAGTAGGGTCGAAATTCGGTTCATGGGCTTTCCTGAGAAGTCACATCGTGGCTAGTTCGAATTCCTGCGGATCGGTTGCCCCGTTGTACATCATTCGAGTGTGGTGTTGTGCTGCGGCAAAATCGAGTCTCCCGTTTCGCGAAGCCGGAATGACCGATAAGACTTATGAGTCTCCTATCTCCATCGTAAACCAGACTTTTCCGATCGAGCACTTGCACCTTCTCGATTGAATTGTTCAAGCCACCTGGGAACCAATGTCTCACTTATGCAGCGCCTCACACTCGCACTCATGCTGATTTTCTCTGCGCCGGCGATCCTAATCTCCACCGAGCTTTCCCGAGAATGCGTAAGTGGCGGGACACTCGTTGCCCCCGACGGTCGTCCCCTTCGCGGCGCGACGTTTTTTGTCGACTTGTACGGCGTTCCGGACATGCGCGACAACGAAGCGAAGTACCGCGAGTACTTTCGGTCGATCTTTGATGCGCACGATTTGAACTGCGTCCGAATCGGGCCGTGGATGGGCGTTTGGCAGTACGACATCAACGGCAACGAACAGCACCGCGCGGAGTATCTTTACGCCATTGATACGGTTGTCGACTGGTGTGAGCAGAGCGGCGTTTATGCGATTGTCAATCTGCACACGCAGCACAACACCGAAGTTGATCTGGAGAAAGCGAAAGCATTTTGGTCGGTGATTGCGCCGCGATACAAAGACCGTTCGCACGTGATTTATGAACCAAGCAATGAACCCGAACCGGAGTCTTCGCTCAAGCACATGCCCGCGATCCATGCTCACGTGAAGTCGTTGGATCCCGCCACGCATCAGATCATGTACTCGCATGTTGCCGCCACGCAGTTGAAAGTTGATGAGCTTCATGCGGCGACGATGGACGTTGATTTCACAAACGCTTCCATCGGATTCCACTGTTACGACAACGTACTGATGAACACCATTCAGTGGGATCTGGACGAATATCGCCCTTCGCTACTGTCATGACTTTGAGGCTGCCAAATTTCGCTTCGGGATCGATTTCAAAAGCGAACCGCGTTGGCCATCCAGCGGAGCGTATCGGGTTAGGTCACTTTCATCGGGTCTCTATCTCGCACGTGTCGGCAATGAAGCTTGGCAGGAGGTGCGGCTGTCTGACAAACTCGATGGATCGACTGTTTGGCAGTTGGAGAGGTTCGACGGAAACATGTATCGTCTGTTCAATCCGGAGAACAGGAGACAATCCCTGCACGGAAAGTATGATGGCAATCTGACTTGGCAAAACGCCGTTTGCGCGAGCCACAATGAGGAGTGAAACTCCCAAAAGTTCCAGTTGTTGCGAACCGGCGAAAAGACTTATCAAATTCGCTGTCGATGGGGCGACCTGTTCCTAACGGCGAACGCAAATGGTCATCTACCGACCGCGCCCTTAAATCAGAGCCTGGATCAGCACTGGGAGTTTATCGGCGTCGAGTTAATCGATTAACCAGAGCGTGCTCGTCGGAGAGGGGCCGCAACCCGGGTTGTGCCAGTAAATAAGACGCCTAAGTGAGTGTGTTGGACCCAAAAACAATGTTCAATCAATTCAGCTTCCTCCGCGCTCCGAGATTTCGCTTCAGTATCCGAGCAAAGGAAATCTAAAAAAAGGCCAAATTTCTGAGTGACAAACCGAGCGAAAAACGGTCCTGGAAGTTCTGCGAATAAACAGCTTCAACTCATGCAGATGAACTGTAAACTTGTCGCATGGAGGCTTCATCTGGAGAAAACCACCGGACGCTTTTATTGCTGGCCCGTAGCGGCGATCACTCGGCTGCAGATCAACTCCTATCGATGTACCAGAACTATCTGCGAGTGCTCGCCCGAACCGGACTTTCTAGGCAAGTACAGTCGCGTGTGACCATTTCTGATGTCATCCAGGACACGCTCTTGCACGCGTTCAAGGCAATCTCAAAGTTTCGAGGTGCGTCCCGTGAAGAATTTGTCGTCTGGATTCGCACCATTCTGGCGAGCCGTATTGCTAACGCTCACGAAAAGCACCTGGATGCCGAACGGAGAGATATTCGCAGAGAGGTATCCATTGAAAAGATCAATGAGAACCTAAGCCATTCAAATATGGGACTGGAGTCTATCGCAGTCGATCACCTCCAGCGTTCACCCTCATCGGTCGTTGCCGAAGCAGAGGAAGCCTTATTGATAGCGGATGCTATCGGCACCCTCCCCGAGGAATACCAACGCGTTATTGTCGCGCGACACTTTGATGGTTCGTCATTCGAGCAGATTGCCGAGCAGCTCGGACGATCTGCTGGGGCGGTTCGGATGATTTGGTTGCGGGCGATTCGAAGAATGCGTCGTGACATGAAGGACTTGCCTCCATGACCGTTCACCCGACCAAAGTACGCCACGACGCGGCTCTCACGATTGGGGTTGAAACGTCTTTGTCGAGCTCGTGTGGCAGCACAGAGATACGACTGCAGGGTTTGCTTGAGCAGTACACGGTATCGATCGAGGAGGAACCGGATTGCGATCGAGCGAGATTGGTGGAAGAGATCTGTGTTGCGAACCCCGATCTTCAACAAGAATTTATTTCCGCGGCGGACCAGATTGATCGCCTCCTGCGAATTTCCGATTCGGATTGGACGGAAATCGATGACCTGCCCCGAGTCGATGGCTTCCAGCTCATACGGACGCTTGGGCATGGCGGGACAGGGATCGTCTACGAAGCTATTGAATTGCAGCTCAATCGAAGAGTTGCTCTCAAGATCATTCCTGGCGTTTGGGATACGACAACAAAGGCCTATGCAAGATTCATTATCGAAGCCCAAGCAGCAGCCAAGTTGGAGCATCCCCTGATTGTTCCCGTTTACCGGATAGGTGGCGGTGACGGCGTCGGGGCATCAAGATTCCTCGCAATGAGATTCGTGGACGGTGTGTCGCTTGCAGAGCGATTGCGAAAAAGCCGACCGACCGTTTCCGAGGCAGTGGAATGGATGATCGATTGTTGCGATGCAATCCACCACGCTCACGAGTGTGGAGTCGTCCACCGTGACATCAAGCCATCGAATCTATTGGTCGACGATTCGAATCAAATCATGGTCACCGATTTTGGGCTCGCGCAGCTCCGTGATCGAGACATTGGTTCTCAGTTCAGCTCGTTGACTGAGACGGGAAACTGTGTCGGTACCCTTGCGTACATGAGCCCGGAGCAGTCGGCAGCAGAACCCGTCGACGAACGAACGGATGTTTATTCGCTGGGATTGACGATGTTCGAGTTGCTGACCGGGCGTCGAGCTCTGGAAGGTAGCTCGGCGGCGGAAATCGACGCGCAACGAATGCGACTACCGGGGCTATCGATTCACTCCGTCGACCCAGAGTTGCCTACCGAGCTTGAGAAGGTGATCTATAAGGCAACTGCTCAAGATCTCAAACTTCGGTATCGCAATGCAGAGTTATTTCGTGAGGACCTCCAGCGTTTCGCTTATGGGCAGCCGGTTCTTGCTGCAAAACCCTCGATTTTTCTGCGCGGGTCAAAATGGGTTCGTCGACATCGACGGCTTGCCGCTTCAGCCTTGCTCTTCATGACGATCATGACTTTGGTTTCATGGGGCGTGGTCGCGAAACTGGCCCTGGCGAATCAACAAGTCGAGCTCGCTTTGGATAAATCTCTTTCCGACCTCCGAAACTCGGAGGAGATTCTTGATCGATTTGGCTTGTTGGCCGCCGAAAAACTACGCGATGTCGATGGCGCTCAGGATGTGCGGTTCGAGCTCCTACAATCCGCGCTAACGTACTACCAGAAGCTTTCAACGCGTGTGAATGGTCATCCCCGCTTCGCACAGCAGGCTGGCATCGCTCATTTCAAAGCAGCGCAGATCCTCGATGAAGTCGGCGCGTCAGAGGATGCGGCGCGAGAGTACGAAAAGTGCTTCGCGTTATTGGGCACGGTGGAGCAACCGAGTGATCAGATCAAACAGACAATCGGTTTGTGCCTCAACAATCTTGCGGTCATACGCGCAAGGCAGGATCAGCACGCGAAGGCGCACGAACTCTATCGGAGGAGCATCGCTTACCAAAAAACGTCGGGATTCGAGCAATCCGATCCCCAAACAGCGGCGATCGATTTAGCCAAGACCCATGGAAACCTTGCAATGCTGCTAATCGACTCCGATCAAAACGCGGCAGCGTACGAGCAACTGCAAGGCGCGATGATGATTCTTGCTCCAATTGCACGGGATAACGACCAAGCGATGCTTGTACGAGCCATGCTGCAAAGTCATCTTCCGCTTGTACGGGACGATGCGGCGGAAATGACGTTAACTAATGATCAAATCATCGAAGAACTTCAGGCATTGAAGACACGGTTCAAAGCATCGGATCAGAGACTTCGATTTGCCGAAACGGTCCGCATGCTTGCAACGGCACTCTCAAATCAGGCAGCTTGTCTCCATGAGCAGCATGGCGAAGCGCTACGCTGCGTCGAGGAAGCCGAACGTGAGCTTCGGATGATCTCTCGATCGATGGCTTTGGACCGGGGATTTGTGTCGCAATGGGCTACAACCCTCAATAATCTCGGGCGACTAAGGCTGCTTTCTGGGCAAGCTGATCTTGCGATCGACAGTTTTGCAGAATCAAAGAAGCTGCTGAAGTCCTTGTTTGATGCGGAACCAAACGCACTCCATTATCGGTATTCGCTTGCGGGAGTTTTGCACAATCTTGGGCGAGCTCATTGGGATGCAGGTGACTCTGAAGTTGCACGCCAGTATTTGTCGCGGTCCCTTGCGCTCCAGGAGATAGACGACGAAGCACGGGAACGAGTTGGACCTCGTGTTCGAGGGACGTGGGAAGATTTGAGGCGCCAAACGCAAATCGAGTTGCTCCGCTTAGGCGAACCAACCTTGGAAACAACTGGTGTTCACCATGCGATTTCACAATAGGTTAACAAAAAGACGACGAAACAGGCTCCTGAAGATTGAGTCATTGGATGTTCGCATGACGCTCGACGCCGCCGCACCGCTCATCGCCGATCATTTGATCGCATCAAGCTTGGAGACGTCATTGCTTCCACCGATCGAGGCGTACGATGCGATGTCTACCGACGAGCTGGAGGAACAAGCGGGTTTCATCGTCTCCGCGATTCGCGATGGATCGATTGATCAAGCCGAGGGACGCGTGCGCGTCCAAAGAATCCTCACATTGCAGTCTGAGCTGACACAGCAAAATCGCACGTCAGAGCGAGCGAGACGTGCACCGGCTCAGTTTGAAACGCCAATCCAATTTGAGCTTCAATCGGAGGAGACTACTCCCGGAATCGGTGACAGATTCAGAATCATCTTGACGTTTGGAGTGCAGGAAGACGCTCCCTTCGATTCGCCGGCAGCTCTTTTCCTGGCAAACTTTGATTTGGTTTTCGATGAACAAATTCTTCGCCCGCTCCCCGATTCTCTTTCGACGAGCGATGGCTTGATCGTATTTCCCTCCGGTGCAAAGTTCGAAAACGGGATTGTTCGCGATTTCGGGGTGACCGTTGAGTCGCTCGATCGCGACCAAGCGTTCGAGATTGATCAGAGCGACGAATCGATTGAACTCGCTTCGCTTGAATTCGAAGTTGTTGGAAGAGGAAACACTCTCGTTTCCCTCCAGCCAACTGCGAGATCAGAGACCGTTCTGATGTTTGGCTTTGATGAAGCCGTCGACGAAGCACTTTTGAGCTTATCTCCGTTGCCAATTGAAGTTTCAGTATTGAATGACATACGGGAGGCGGAATCGACGTTTACCCCAACCCTGTTCGAGCCAAACTCTTTTGCCACCCCTTCCATTTTCTTGTCATTGGAGGCTCGAATTGACCAAGCGGTTGCACCCAGGAATCGCGAGTTGACTCAATCTCGATTTCCTTTTGGTCGAAATGCAGTGTTTGGTGTTCCAGAGACAGAGGAACGCGAAAATGAAGAATCTGGAGAATTCAATCCATCCGAAGCAAGCGACCGGAAGACGAAGCCATCTACCAAAGCAAACGATAGTTCTGCAGAAGGAGCGGAGTTAGAGTCGAGCTCGGACTGGAGTGATCTCGATCTCAGTCTTTTGGATAGCGAGTTTGCTCTATCGCTACTCGAGCTTCACTTTCGCACGTTGCAGATCGTACTAGATCCGGATTCAGAGCATCATCCGTTACCATCAACGCAAAATGCAAAAGTCATCGATTTTGGTTTGGCTGATGTCACGGTTTGGTTGACAAACCCTGACTTCCAAGCGAAGTCGGAAGACGATGACCGCTCTTCGAAAGCCGATGCATCCGGCGAAGATAAATCACTGGAACAGCCTTCTTGGTCGCCGTTGGGCAGGATTGTTGCTCCAACGCGTATCGAAATCATTGAATCCGCTCCCGCAACGGATTCCAAAGCGTCCGAGTGATCGTTTGATTTGCTGAGAAACGTGTCATCTCTTCATTCAGCCCATCGCGATCGTCCCGCGATGGTGAACGCGGGAGGTAGCAGTCATCGATCTTCCATTACGAGGCTAATTCACTCGTAGAAACGGCGTAACATCTGCCGGCTCGTTCGGTCTTCAAACAGTGGAGGGTGATCCATCACTGTGATTGAAAGAGTCCTTAACCGTCGACGAGAAGGTTCCGTGTATCGTTCCTGCCGAAAACAACTTCAGTTTCAAACTCTAGAAACTCGATTGCCTCTCGCAAGCGGCAATGCTCTCTCGAGCCCGTGGACGAACCCTCTTGACCCGCTAGATGTCAACGGTGACGGAAAAATTAGTCCACGTGACGCGCTCGTAGGCCTCAATCAAATCGCCCGCGAAGCGAATCAAAGCGCGGATTCAACTGCACCACCAATCGTCGCTCCCAACTCAAACCATGCCGACGTCAACGGTGATAGTTCCGTCACCGCGATTGACGCCCTACGCATTATCAACGCGCTCGCCCAGGCCGATCTTGCACCTTCGGCGGAACTTGCAAGTCCATCCACTTCTTCCAGTGTCGTCGATTTGGTGTTTGAGCAGGATTTTTCTAGATCATTCTGGAATCTCGATCTGGAACAAATTTCGCGAGAATTCCGCTTCATTGCTCAGAGGGATAACGCTGCAGTCGATCTTTCATCACTTCAGGACGAATCTCTCGCTGAGATTCGTATCTTGGACGAGCTGGGAATGGAGGTGATTTCCGATGTTGCGAGTCCAGGTCGCAGTCGATTCGAAGGAATCAAATTTCCGACGGAGGTGGGGCGCAGCTATACGGTCACCACGACTTTGGACAATGATCGCGCGGATGCGTTTGCATTTAGCCTCGATGTCTTGCAATTCGATCTGGGTAGATGGCCCGACGTTGTGATCTCTGACGATCCTGCTCTCGCATGGTCAAACGCCCGAGGTGTAGACGCTGATTTTGGAAACGACATCCATTCCGACAACCCGGGCTCTGCGACACCACTCCGCCCGTTTGAAACAACAGTCTTCCTCGAATCGAATATCGATGATTCCACTGACGTGGATTGGTTTCACGTGAGTAGCACCACTAACGCAATTTCCGTCAGCGTGCGTGGCACTGCGGGACAACTCGTACGTTTTGATGCATTCGATACGAGCCTATCGAGAGTGGAGCCAGTTCAAACGGTGCTGGAAGATGGCAGGGTCGTCATCGCAACCTACCTAACACCACGGCCCGGAGAGACACTTCTTCGCGTCCGAGGCATCGACGGCTCCCACGGTCCTTATCAGATTCATATCCAAGACATCGGGCACACAACCGACGCTGGCTTTTCGACAGATCCGTTTGACATCCCAGATCTAGTTGGGAACTCCATTGAGAACGCAGCAGATATAGCGGTCGAAGGACAGGGCTTTGCTTTGGACCACCGTCTGGAGTTCGAAAACGATGTTGATGTTTTCCGAATTCCAAATGCTCTGCCGGGCAGCCTGATAGCGATCGGCGTTCAAAACATTCGAGTCGAATTGCTCGATCCGAGCGGTAGTTTGATCGACCGTTCCGATCCGGTCTTCAACCTCGATGGCATCATCGATACTGCGACCTACCAGCAGCAGGCCTTTGCCGGGATTGATAGTGACTATGTTTTCGTCCAAGTAAGCTCATCCGTCGGAGCAGTGGGACGCTATCAACTGTTTTTTGCGTTGACCGGGTCAATCCCAGCCACGTTCGTTGGCGATCAATCGGTCGATCCTTTTAAGGCATCCGCGCGTGCCGATTCGGCATTTGGCAACGATGTCCATGGCGAGTCGTCTGAATCAGCGTCGAGTCTTCGGCATAGCGAATCGCGGCATCTTATCTCCCACTTAGATCATTCAACTGACGTCGATTCGTTTTACTTAAGCGGTCGCAATGGATGGATCAATTTCTCGATGTCGGTTCGAAGCGAAGACGCGATGGGGCTGCGTTTGCAAGCGTTTGACTTTCTCGGCAACGAGTTGACACCGAACCTCGTGCACGACGAGGACGATGTGTTTGGCATCTCTTTTGGGCAAATGAGTGTACCCGAGTACACCGATGCATCTGGAGCGGCCCGAACACGCGTTTTTGTGAACGTTTCCTCCGAATCGGGTTCGACAGGTCGGTATGCCTTGGTCGCAAGCTCTGGAGGACTCAATCGAATCGCCGGCATCGATGACCACGTAGCAAGTGTCACACACGCAACGAACATCGGTGAAGTGATTTCCAGAGAAACTCTATACGGATACTTGGATCAACGAGACGACCGAGATGCCTTTCGATTCACTGCGGAGGTTTCGGAGATGTCCATCCTATTACGGCGATTCGCAGACAGCTTGGCGTTGGGCGGCCAGGGAACATTTAATGTCTATGACTTAGAAGGAAGGCGAATCGAACCGAAGGAAGTAATTGAAGAACCAACCGCCGGATGGTTGCACGATCGAATTGAGAAGTATTACGACCTCATCGCTGGAATGGAATACGTCGCAATCGCCCTTAATGAAAGCGGATCGGCAACGGGTGAATACCGGCTTCAGTTTCACCCGACGGGCGACCTGCTCGGCCGGATCGATCTTCGGAACGCGCAAGCCATCACCATTCCAGCTGGAGACGATAAGGAGGTTTCACTTTCGGGACGGATCGAGCAACCGGGGCATTGGAGCTACCATCGAATCTCGACGTCATCCTATTTTTTAACCCTGCTTCCGGATTTTGATCCTGCGGACGCATCCAGTGTGCAGCTCGACTTGGCTCTCTACCGCGTTAAAGACGGTAGTCTTTTGGATGCCGGCCCAACGAGTACTTACCTCTTCGCCGCCTTGGAAGACAGCTTCTTCGACGGCGTAGGAGAGTACATCGTCGGCGTTCGGCTACCCTTGAATAGTAATGCTTCAGCTGTTGATTACGACATTTCAGCAGCGTTCCGAATGAGGCTGATCTGAAGCGAGTGCGTCGATCTCAATTTGTGCTCGCCGCCTGCGTGACATTTACCGGTGCGCCAGGTCTTATTACGAAGATCGGTTGTCGATCGCTGCGATTTGATTGTTCAAACCCTCAATTATCCACCTAAAAAACACCGTGCATCATTCCTGCCGAAAACGACTTCAGTTGCAAACGTTAGAAACGCGATTGCCCCTCGCAAGCGTCGATGGTTTCTCAAGCCCTTGGACGAATCCTCTTGACCCGTTCGACGTTAACGGTGACGGAAGAGTTACCCCGCGTGACGCACTCGTAGTCGTCAACCGAATCGCCCAGGGAACAAATAAGAGCGGTGCAGTCGATACCGGTGCACCCCCGATCCTTACCGCCAACTCGTTCCACGCCGATGTTAATGGTGATGGCTCAATCTCAGCGATCGATGCGTTGCAGGTCATCAACTCACTCGCGCGTCGCCGCGGATCTCCATCCGCAGAGCTGACAATTCTCTCCAACTCATCCAGCGTGGTTGACTTAGTTTTCCAGCAAGATTTCTCGAGATCGGTTTGGAATTTAGACCACGAGCAGGCTTCGCGCGAGTTTCGCTTCGTCGCCGAGCGGGGAAATGCTGCTATCGATCTCTCATCAGTCCAGGATGAATCTTTGACCGAAGTACACGTTTTCGACGAGCTAGGCATTGAAGTCATTTCAAATTCACTCGCTCCAAACCGCAGTCGATTCGAAGGAATTAAGTTTCGCACGGTCCCCGGACGCGTCTATACCGTCACCACCACATTGAATACTGACCGCGCTGATTCGTTTGAGTTTCACCTCGATGTTTTGCAATTCGATCTTGGCAGATGGCGCGGCGTGGTCATTTCCGATGACCCGGCCCTCGCGTGGGCGAATGTGCTGGGAGCCGATTCAGTGTTTGGAGATGATATTCATTCGGACGCTGCCGAAACTGCAACGCCACTCCGTCCATTCGAAAGAACGGTTTCCGTCGAGTCAAATCTTGATGACTCCGACGATTTGGATTGGTATCGAGTTCAAACCGCTAGCAACGCAATGTCCGTCAGCCTGCGTGGTACTGCGGGTCAACCTGTAGCATTTGACGTATATGACAGCGACCTTTCGATACTCGACCCTGTCCAAACGGTGGCTGAAAATGGAGTCCCCATCCTCGCGACGTATGTCATTCCTCGGCCAAGCGAGACACTGCTGCGGGTTCGAAGTCTTGGTGAAGGAGTAGGACCGTATCAGCTTCAGATCCGAGACTTCGGACACGTAACGGACGACGAAGTTCCAACAGAAACGCTTTATATTCCTGATCTGGTCGGAAACTCCATTGAAAACGCAGAAGACATGATCTTCACGACGCAAAGTCTGACTCTTGATCAACGACTCGAGTCATCTGATGACATCGATGTGTTTCGGATACCTAACGCCTTGCCGGGCAGTCTCATTGCGACTGGGATCCGGGGC
The DNA here is from genome assembly GCA_039025515.1 of Planctomycetota bacterium. GTDB lineage: Bacteria > Planctomycetota > Planctomycetia > Pirellulales > Pirellulaceae > Stieleria. The sequence continues at coordinate 3,250 of JBCCOI010000021.1, read as the reverse complement.
ATCCAAGTCGATTTGCTTGATTCAAATGGAAGTGTGATCGAGAGATCTGATCCTGTTTTCAATCTTGATGGTGTCATCGACGCAGCGATCTACGAAGAAAACTCGCTCAATGGGATCGAGGGTGATGCGGTCTACGTGAGGGTGAGTTCTTCGGCTGCTGCAGTGGGACGCTACCAACTGCTCTTTGCTTTTTCAGGCACAGTTCCCGTTTCCTTTGCCGGCGATCAATCGATTGATCCGTTTGCGGCAGCAACGCGAGCAGATTCGCCTTTCGGAACGGACGTGCATGGTGAAACTGCGGAAACAGCAACGCGACTCCGACAAAGCGAGCCGCACAATCTGATCTCTCACTTGGACCATTCGCAAGACATCGACACCTTCTATGTTGTCGGGAGGAACGGTGAAGTCAGTTTCTCGATGTCCGTTCGAAGCGACGAAGCCATGGGACTTCGGCTGAGAGCGTTTGATTCCCTTGGCAACGAACTGTCACCCGGAATCATTCATCAGGAGGAAGACGTATTCGGAATCTCCTTCGGACAAATCAGCGTTCCTGAGTACACCGATGCATCTGGGATTGCGCACACGCGAGTTTACGTAAGTGTTTATTCCGACTCCGCTTTGACTGGTCGTTACGCACTTGTGGGAGGAGGTGGTGGGCTTGATCGCATCGCAGGAATTGATGATCACGACGGGAGTCCAGAGAAAGCAACGGTTCTCGGCGAGATTATTACCCAAGAAGACACTATCGGATTCCTGGATCAGCCCAACGATCGCGACGCTTTCCGATTTACCGCAGCGTCGCCAGAATTGTCGATTTTCCTTCGTCGCTTATCCGATAATCTGGCATTGAGTGGGCAAGGGACTTTCAATCTCTACGACTTGGAAGGGCGGCAAATCGAACCGGCTGCAGTCGAAGAGGAATTGTTCGCCGGATGGCTGAATGATCGGATCGAGAAGCGATACGCTTTGACGGTCGGCGACGAATACGTTGCGGTTGTGCTCAATGAAGACGAGTCCGCGAGTGGACGATATCAATTTCGTTTGACTCCCGTCGGCGATGTACTCGGCCAGATCGAGACTCAGGACGCACCACCCATCAATGTCACTGCGGGTGAAAGCGTCGAAATCACGCTCTCGGGAACGATCGAGCAACCGGGGCAATGGAGTTATCATCGGATTTCAACGGTTGCCTACCTGATGACATTGCCCGCATCCTCTCATTCCGCAGGCGATGCAAATGACTTTCTATACGATTTGGCTTTCTATCGAGTTGAAGACGGGAGTTTGGTCCATGTGGGAACAACTGGATCCGTTTTTTCCGCCACGTTGGCGGACGGTTTTTTGAATGGAGGAGAAGAATACATTCTGGGCGTTCGACGGCCTGAAAACAGCGGCTCGGGACCGACTGAATATGAACTCTCTGTGCGTTTTCAAGGACTGAGAGCATTCAGCACGGAGGACGTTGGTGACACGCTTGAGGAAGCGTTGTTACTTGAACCAGTTCAAAGTCCAGATGGTTCAACGATTAAACACTTTGATTTGGAATTGGACGGTTCAGACGATGTCGACTACTTCACTTTCGAAGCGGTCGATCCGACGATTGGCATCGTCTTGGTGAGCTTTGGTCCACTCTTTCACACCATTGCTCCCGATCTATTCAACTTGGGTGAAGCAGTTTCGGTCGATCTGTTTGATGAAGCCGGGAACCAATTGATTCCGTCTGGCGAAAGACTGGTTCAGTGGCATGCTACCTCGCAAATGTATGGAACGGCATTTGATGTCGTCCCAGGTGAGCAGTACTACGCACGGTTCTGTCAATCACTCGATAGCCAGATGATCCTGAGAACATTCGTCCAATGGACTAATTTCAATTTCGTTACGGCTTAGGCTTATCCGCTGGGCGATTCGCTGCCAAGTCGATGGATTTTGGTCCAGAAGTTGAGAAACGAAGCCGTTTTGAACCGGTGAGTGTCTTTCGGCACCAAAGTCGCCCCTAGACCTAGATTGAGTTTCTACTCAAGCTTAGGTCGCAACATGATTCTGCAAAAAGACTTGCCTCGTCGTGGTTCTCCGTTTTAGTGCTCTTCACGTTCCAAGGAACGACGCTCTCACAAGAAACGTCGTCAGAGACTGAAGTCAGTGTTGATGCACCAGTCTCGGTGCGAAACATTGCGGATGATCAGGAGATCGCATCGCGACTCGACAAAATCTTCGGATCGGCCGGTTGGTTTTCTGAGATCGACATTCGATCAAACGACGGTGTCGTTACACTCAATGGCGTCGCTGATTCCCAGCATCACAGAGAGTGGGCGGAAACGCTTGCCAGAAAGACCGAAGACGTCGTCGCAGTGATCAACCGACTTACGATTCAAGAACAAGCGAGTTTTGAAAGAACGCGAGGCATCGTCGAACACAGTCTTTCAAGTCTTTGGCATGACTTCCTTTCGAGATCTCCATTGCTGATCACGGCTCTCGTGATTTTGGTCTTTACCGCTTTGCTTTCGAAAATAACACAAGCTCTCGAGCGGCGGATACTTGAGAGGCGCAAGTGGCGTTCGAGTTTGAAGGACCTAATTTATCAATTGTCCTCAATTGCTGTCTGGATCGCCGGTTTCTTTACGGCCGTCGTCGTCGCGTTTCCCGGGATGACGCCCGCGAAGGCCTTCACAACACTTGGTGTCGGAACGGTTGCGATCGGCTTTGCGTTTAAAGACATCTTCGAGAATTTCTTCGCCGGATTTTTCATTCTTTGGCGATATCCCTTTGATCGGGGAGACTTCATCCAGTGCGGTGAGCTCACTGGCCGAGTGGAAGAGATCACCATCCGAAATACGATGATACGCAGGCTGGATGGGGAGTTAGCGGTCGTTCCCAACGCGTACCTTTTCAAGAATCACGTGGACGTACTCACAAACCAACCGCAGCGTCGTGTTCGGATCACTTGTGGAATTGCCTATGGCGAAGACGTTGATCGTGCCCGCAAAGTCATTCGCAATGCCGTGCAATCATGCGACTCAGTGCAAGGGAAACGGACCGTCGAAGTCTTTGCCGAAGCATTCTCGGCATCAAGTATCGACTTTGAAGTTGCATGGTGGACCGGTTCCAAGCCGGTTGGCCTGCGGAATAGTCGGGACAAAGTGGTCGCAGCCATCAAGTATGCGCTTGACGACGCGGGAATTGAGATTCCATTCCTTCGCCGAACGCTTACATTCAAAGACAGTCGCATTTCGCAGAAAATCGCAAGCCGTAA